>NZ_JBIVVI010000252.1:0-8752 GCF_044757675.1 Kitasatospora sp. NPDC091257 | reverse complement strand
AAACATCTCAGTACCCGCAGGAAGAGAAAACAACCGTGATTCCGGGAGTAGTGGCGAGCGAAACTGGATGAGGCTAAACCTTGAGCGTGTGAGACTGGTCCGTGCGGGCCTTCGGGCCTGACCGCCGGGGTCGGGAGTGGGACTCCTCCGCCATCGGGCACCTGCCGCTCTGTGGCCGTGTCGCCGTCCGATTTGTCCGGCAAGTCACCTTCGCATGGCGGAGCCGTCCGGGCTACCGGGGCGGGACGGCGGGCTCCGCCTCGGTGTCCCGGTACGGAGCCACCAGTTCGGCGGACTCGCCCTCCAGCTCACCGAAGCGGGAGAGCACGAAGGTGCCGCCCACCGCGATCACGAAGCCGGTCAGCGCGCACCACTCGAACCCGGGCCGGGCGGCGTCCCCGAGCACCGTCACGCCGATCAGCGCCGGACCGAAGGTCTCGGTCACCGTCCCGGCGGCGGTCGCGGCCGTCACCGTCCCGCGCTGCAGCGCCATGGCGTAGGCGAGGTAGCCGCCGAGGCCGCCGACGGCGAGGGCGTAGGCGGCGGGATCGGTGAGGACGGCGACCGGGCCGGAGACGTCCAGGACCCGCACGGCCAGGCTGGTCACGCCGAAGCCGACCCCGGCCAGCAGGCCCAGGCCGGCCGCGGCCGCGTTGCCCTCCCGGCGCACCAGGACCACGGTGGCGAGCACCATGGCGGCGGTGGTGGCGAGCAGCGCCCAGTGGAAGGCGGTCGCGGCGTGGTCACGGCCCTCCTGGCCGGAGCCGAGCGCCAGCAGGGTCAGGCCGAGGACCACCGCGAGGATGCCCGCGAGATCGCCCCGGCGCAGCCGGGCGCCCAGCAGCCAGACGGCCGCCAGGGCGGTGACGGCCAGGCTGGCGTTGGTGACGGCCTGGACGAGGAAGAGCGGGAGGGTGCGCAGGGCGACGATGCTCAGCACGAAGCCGACGATGTCCAGCAGCGTGCCGAGGATGAACTGCCAGGACCGCAGCAGCGCGGCCAGCAGGCCCGCCCGCACCCGGTCGGCGCGCGGGGCCGACCGCGCGCCGCGCGCCTGGAAGACCGCCCCGAAGCCGAAGCAGACGGTCGCGGCCAACGCGGTGGTGAGTCCCAGCAGCATGCCTCTCCCTGCCTCGCGGGGCAGTATTCGGTTCCCCACCAGTCTGTGCCCGGGGGAACGGGGGCGCACGGGTGGGATGAAGGGAGCGAGCGGCAGCACCGGGACGGACGCTGCGTGCGCCGTGAGCGGCAGCACGGCAGCGCGGCATCACCGGGAGGACTCCACGACCCCGGTGGCCCGCACCGACGGATGCGGGGCCACCGGGGGCCGCGCCGGGCACCGGAGCACGGCATCGACCGGGCCGGGCGGTGGAAAGTCGTCCGATGGTTCACGGCCGGACGGCCACCGCGGCGTACAGCGAGACCTCCTCGGCGGCCCCGGGCGTCTCGTCCGGCGCGGGCCGCCACTGCGCGATGGGGACGAGCCCCGGGTCGAGGAGCGTCCAGCCGTCGAAGAAGCGGACGATCTCCGACCGGGTGCGGGCCTGGGCGGCGGTGCCGGCGGCCTCGTAGATCCGGGTCAGCCGGGCGATGTCCTCGGGTGCGAACTCGGGGCTGACGTGGGTCAGCACCAGGGCGCTGCCGGGGACGAGGGCGGATTTGAGGCGCTCGACCAGCTCGTACGCGCCGTGGGTGTCGGGGACGAAGTGGAGCAGGGCGTTGAGGGAGAGCGCGACCGGGCGGGACAGGTCGAGGGTCTCCCGCAGGCCCGGGGCGGCGAGCAGTCCGAGCGGGTCGGTGACGTCCGCCTCGACGTACGCGGTGCGGCCCTCGGGGGTGCCGGTGAGCAGGGCCTGGGCGTGCGAGAGCACGATCGGATCGTTGTCGGCGTAGACCACGCGGGCGTTCGGCCGGATGCCCTGGGCGACCTCGTGCAGGTTGGGCGAGGTGGGGATGCCGGTGCCGATGTCGATGAACTGGTCGAAGCCGGCCTCGGCGAGCGCCCGGGTCGAGCGCTGCATGAAGGCGCGGTTGACCCGGGCGGCGGCGCGCAGCCACGGCGCGACGGCGAGGGCCTGTCCGGCGGCCTCACGGTCGGCGGCGAAGTTGGTGAAGCCGCCGAGGAAGTAGTCGTACATCCGGGCCGAGTGCGGCACGTTCAGCCGCAGGTCCACCCCGTCGTAGAGACCCATCGCGCTCTCCCTCGGTTCCACTCCCGACCGATCATTCCCGACCGATCGCTCCTGACCACGATAGGCGGGACCGGTCGCGTTCCGAACAGCTTCGGAGCATTCCAACCAACCGACGACGCCCATGAGATGACCATCTGTATTCGGATTGCATCCTGGAGTGACGGGCCTGATGGAATGAGGATGGGCACCGACAGCCCGACCCTCGGGTGGCCGGGTGAGCAGCCGACGGCCACGGAAAGCAGGCTCGATGACGATCGACAGGGGTGCCCCGGCGCGCAGGTTCCGGGGCGGAACGGCCGTGGCGCACATTCACGGAGCGGAGACGGCGCCGGCGGCCGGCTCCGACCGCGCTCCCCGGTCCGACCCCGAACTCCGCCTGGGCCTCGCCTACGCCGCCTTCTGCGAGACGCACGAACCCGCCTGGCACGCGCTCGCGTTGACCCGGATAGGTAACCGGTCCGACGCGGAGCTGGTCGTCGGGGCGGTGAAGTCCGACCTGGCCCGCTGCTGGCCGCAGGTCCTGCGGTTCGAGGAACCGGCCGCCTACGCCTGGCGGTTGGCCAACCGGCACGTGTCGGACTGGGTGGCCGCCGAGGAGCCGGTGGAGGTGGAGGCGGTCACCTTCGCGGCGGTGATCGGGGCCTTCAAGCAGGTGGCGAAGGGGCTGCTGCACAGTGAGGCCGACGAGGTGCGGCTGTACGCGGCGATCCTCGAACTGCCGGACCGGCAGCGGGACGTGGTGATCCTGCGGTACCTGCTCGGCCTGCACGTCAAGGTGATCGCGGCGTACCTGGGGCGGCCGGTGGCGACGGTGCACTCCAACCTCCGGCACGCCCGGGAACGGCTGGCCCGCCGGCTCGGGGTGGGCGAACTCCCGGACGACGAGGGCGAGCTGTGACGGGGAGACCGGAGGAGGGCGCCCCGGCCGGTGCGGAACCGGCGGACGGCGGTCCGGCCGGTGCGGAACCGGCGGACGGCGGCCGGACGGTGTTCCGCGTTCCCCGGCCCGAACGCGCCCATGCGGAGCGGGTCGCGGCGCTGCGCCGGGCCAGGCTCACCGCCGCGCCCGCCCACCTGCCGTCGGAGCACGAGCAGGCGGCGTTCGAACTCGGCCTGGTGGTGGCCCTGGTGCTGGGCGCGCCGGACGCCTCGCGCGGACTCGACCTGCTGGTGAACGCGCGCCGGATCGAGCCGGAGGGGGCCGAGGTGTTCGGCGCGCTGCTGTACGCCACCGGCAAGGAGGAGGGCGCCGAGTTCTGGTGGCGCTTCGCGGCGGGCTCGGGCAGCGGGACGGCCGCCTACTGCCTGCACCTGCACCACCTGATGCTCGGCGAGACGGACGACGCCGACTACTGGCGGGCCTGGTCGGACCAGCTGGCGACGGTCGAACGACCGCCCGGGCCGCGGGTGTTGCGGATGAACCGGCCGCTGCTGCCGGACGACGTACGGCGGGACATCCTGTCGCGGGTGCACCGGGGGCTCGCCCCGCAGCTGCCGCCGGCGCTGGTCGCGGTGATCGACCGGCTGCCGGTGCAGGACGGGGACGAGGAGGAGGTGCCGAGCCCGTGGGGGCTCACCTCGGGGGCGACCTCCGGCTGCTCCTGGACGGACCTTCCGTGGGGAGCCGGGGACGATCACGGCGCCCCGTGGGAGTGAGTGTCCCGCGGGCTGCCGTGATCATCCGTTCAGGTGAGCGCCGACAGCCGGGCGACGACGGCCCGGTCGCGCCCGCTCCCGGTCTCGGTCCGCTCCCCCGCCGGCGAGGTGTGCCGGACGACGTACCGGTGCGGTGCCATCGCGGTGTCGCGCCCGGCCAGGGCGGCGACCACGGCGCGGTGGGCCTCGGCGGGGCCGAACGAGGGGTCGACGGCGGCCACCTCGGCCACCAGCGTTCCCTCGCTCACCGAGAGCCGGTGGTCCCCGAGCGCGGCGTCCAGGAGTTCGCGGACGGCCGCGAGATCGATCCAGGAGCCGTCGACCAGCCTCCATTCACCGCCCCGGCCGGCTCCCGGCGGACCGAGCGCCGCGGGCAGGTCGGCCAGCAGCACCGGGCCCTCGGCGGCGGCCGCGAGCACGGCCGGCAGCGCCCGGGCGAAAGTCTCGGCCTCCTCGGGGTCGAGCACCTGGGGGCAGGCGATCAGGGCGAAGTCCAGGCTGCCGGTGATCCGCAGGACGGTGAGCATCAGCCGGACCGGCAGCGGCGGGGCGGGCAGCACGGTGAGCTCGGGATCGGCGGCCGGGGGCGGCTGGACGGCGGCGACGGAGGCCGGGATGGTGAGACTCAGATCGTTGACGACCACCTGGCGGGCGAACCGGGCGCCGCGCACATGGGCCGCGTCGTCCACCAGCTGCCAGACCTTCTCGGCGTCCAGGGTGCTGTGCCAGTAGGCGCTCAGCGAGGCCGACTTGGCGCGGCCGATCAGCTGGTCGAGGTCGGCCGCGCCGGCGTCGAGCAGGATCAGCGCGTCCTGCGCGAGGGTGCCGACGTGGTCGATCAGGGCGGCGCGCTGACGGTTGGCCGACAGCGCCGAGAACACCAGCTCGGAGCGGCCCGCGCGGTGGGCGACCAGCGCGGCGAAGGCGGCGAGCAGGACGACCGAGGGGCTGGCGCCGGTGCGCCGGCAGACCGCGGCGAGGTCGTCGGCGGCGGTGCGCGAGCGGACCAGCAGGGCGCTGTGGTCGCGGGGCGGGCCGCTGATCCGCGCGTCGGAGAAGACGCCCACCGGACCGGCGGTCAGGATCCGGGCCCAGTGCCGCAGGGCGGCCGCCGACCTGCGGCGGCCCTGGGCGCTCTGCTCCGCCACGGCGATCCCCAGCGGGGTCGGCGCGGTGACCGGCGGCAGCTCCTTCCCGGCGGCGAGGGCGCACCAGTCCTCGATCAGCACGGCGGTGGCGGCGCCGTCGGCGCCCGCGTGGCAGACCACGGCGACCAGCCGCAGCAGTCGCTCGCCCGCGGCGATCAGCGTGAACCGGATCCTCGGCGGCAGGTCGGGGCCGACCGGAACGGTGACATCGACCCGGCCCAACTCCTCTGCCATCGCGTTCAGTTCGGCCTCCGAGCGGCAGCCGGCCTCGACCACGGAGACGGCGAACCGGCCCTGCCGGTGCACCACCTGGCGGTCCGGGAATCCGTCCGGACCGGGGCCCGCGGGAAAGGAGGTCCGCAACGACTCGTGCCGCTCGACCAGCCGGCGGAGGGCGACCAGCCCGGAGGGGACCGAGGTGCCGTCGGGCACCGGCCAGACGGACTCCTTGTTGATCGCCTCGGGGGCACTGGCCCGGATGCAGCGGATCATGTTGTCCTGGCCGCGGGTGAGCGGTCCGGAGCCGCTGCTCTCGGCGGCGTACCGCACGGTGACCCGCCTGGTGGCCGGATTCGCGCCGCACGGTGTCGCGCCGAGTGACGCCGGGTCGTGCGGTGGAGCGCCGAGTAGCGTCGGGTCGTGCGGTGGAGCGCCGAGTAGCGTCGGGTCGTGCGGTGGAGCGCCGAGTAGCGTCGGGTCGTGCGGTGGAGCGCCGAGTGACGTCGGGTCCTGCGGTGGAGCGTCGTGCGGTGCCACGTCGTACACGCCTTTCGGCTTGCCGGGAAGGGCCGGGGAGGGCTCGGCAGGGGGTGTGACCGGGACGCTACCAGCGCCCTCGTCAGCTGGTCCAGACCAAACCTGACCTGATCGAGCGTTTCGTCAATTCCCGTGCCACTCATGCGAGTTGACATGTATTGACGATTCCCCGAGGGCGGCGACGGCAGCCCGGAACGGTTCCGCGACGGGGACGTCGCAGAGCCGGGCCGGGCCGGCGCCGAGCGCGCCCGGGTCGGCCACCAGCACCGGCGACGGACCGGCGACGGGCACGCCGAAGGACTGCACGACGCGCCCGCCGTACGCCTTGACGCAGGCCTCCCGGCGGCACCACAGCGCGGTGAACCGCGCCGCCCGCTCGGCCGGTTCCGCGGGCTCGGCGACGAACCACGCCTCCTCGACCGGGAACCAGCGGGCGGCCATCCGCTCGGCCGTCCGCGGGTCGTGGAGCCGTTCGACGTCGACACCGACCGCCCGCCCCTCGGCGAGGGCCAGCACCGCGACGGCGTCCGAGGCCGACCAGCTGACCCGCAGCCCGCCGTCCCCCGCCGGCTCGGGCTTGCCGTTCGGCCCGTACCGCCAGACCACGTCGGCCGGGTGCACGCCGAGCCGGGCGGCGACCAGCTGCCGGACGGCGCCGCGCACCACGGTGAAACGCTCGCGCGCCCCGGGGTCCATCCCGGACGCCCGGGCGCGCTCGCCCTGGTCGAGCAGCTGCCACAGCTCCCCGGCCGGAGCGGCCGGTTGACGTGTGTCGATCAGCCAGAGATCGATCGCCGTCACGGCAGGGTCAGCGTGCTCAGCACGCCGAGCCGGCGGTCGAACCCGGCCAGCAGCGCGGGCCGGCCGGCCGCCCGCCACTGCGGGAGGTGTTCGGCCAGCTCCGCCCAGAGTCCGGTGAACGGCTGCGTCGGCGGGGGCTCCGGCGGGCCGAAGCCGGGGCCGAGCAGCAGTGCCGCCTCGGGCCCGAGTTCCCCGGCCGCGGCCCGGACCGACTCGGCCGGGGAGGTCGCACCCCTGGTCTGCCGGACGGCCAGGCCCTCGCCGGGGGCCTCCTCGCAGACCAGCACCACCACCGCGTGCCACTCCGGCAGCGGCACCGGTCCGGGCGGCTCGTAGTGCAGCGCGGTCTGTTCGGCCAGCACCACCACGGCCCGGCGGCAGCCGCCGGTGCGCTGGTGGCCGGCGGCCAGCCGCAGTGCGGTGAAGGCCGCCGCGCCGCCCTGGTCGCAGACCGCGAAGGCGAGCGGGCCGCCCGGGACGGACCGGCTGAGCGCCAGCGAGGACGGCGCGCCGGGCCGCACGTCCGGGGTGTCGAAGGCCAGGATCAGCAGGTCGGCCGGCTCGTCCTCGGCGAGCGCCTCGCGGAGCACTCCGGCGGCCAGTTCCTCGTAGGAGTGGCCGACGCCCTCGCCGAGCAGGTCCTCGCGCAGCGGCAGGCCGTAGGGGCGGACGAGGTCGGAGACGAAGACCCGCAGGTCCGGGTCGAGCGAGGTCTCCGAGCGGCCGTCGAACCGGCGGGCCAGCGCCCGGGTGATCCGCAGACCGGTGGGACCGGGGGCCACCCGGTCAGTCCTCGGGGATGACGTGCCCGGCGACGTAGTCGGCCAGCCTGGTGACCGACCGCAGGTCGTCCTCGGTGATCTGCTCGACGTCCACCTGGATGTCGAGCGACTCCTCCAGCTCCAGGATCAGCTCGATGGTGCCGGCCGAGGTGAGGCCGAGGTCGTCGAAGAGGCAGGCGTCCTGCGGGATCTCGGGCAGTTCGCGCTTGAGGACGCGCGGCAGGAGCTCGCCGATGCCGTGCAGGATCCGCTCGCGCAGTTCGGGGTCGGTGGTCTGGACCGCGGCTTCTGACATGGGTGTCCCGTCCCGTCGTACGTGGGATGTGTGCTCCGGGGCTTACAGGCGCCCCGGGGCTCTGGGTGGTGTGGGAATCCGGCGTCACCGTGCGGACGGCGGCCGGCGGATTCGGCGGCATCGGTGGCCGGCGGACCGTCAGTACCGCATCGCCATCGCGGAGAAGGTCGCTCCGACACCGGCGGCGGCGATCAGGTAGTGGTCGCCGCGGCGGAGCAGCCCCCGCGTGGTGGCGGTGTGGAGATTGATGAGGCTGTCCGAGGCGAAACTGTGCCCGACCGACCGCACGTTGTCCAGCACGACTTTCTCGACCGGATAGCCGATCCGGCGCGCGATCATCCGCCAGGACGCCTGGTTGACGTTGTGCGGCAGGATCGCGGCCAGGTCGGAGAGGTCCAGACCGGCCTGGTCCAGGGCGGCCTCGATCGCCTCCACCATCACGTTCGGGTACTCGCGCTGGTAGCGGGCGAGCAGGTCCGGGTCCTCGGCCAGCCGGCCGTCGAACTCCGGGCGCTGGCGCACCACGAAGGAGAGCATCCGGTGGCGCTCGCCACCGGCGCTGACCAGGCAGGCGGCCGCGCCCTCGGCGAAGATGCCGGTCTCGGGCACCACCTGGGCGTCCCTGGTGAAGGTCTTCTCGCCGGTCAGCACCAGGGCGAGCGCCGCCGGGTCGGGTTCGTCCGCGAGCAGCCTGCCGGCCAGGTCGATGGCCAGCAGGCCCACCGCGCAGGCGTGGTGGGTCACCGTGAAGGCGTTGGCGTGCGCCAGTCCACGGGCTTCGAGCAGGTCGTGCAGCGGGTTGAGCGGATGGGGCACCGCCACCGGCATGCTGCGGGCGTGGATCACGAAGCGGATGTCGGGTTCGCGTCCACGCAGCTCCGGCAGGTTGTCCAGGGCGGCGTCGAGCAGGTCGGGCAGCGTCCCGGTCGGATCCAGACGCAGCTGGTCCAGGCCGTGGAAGCGGCGGAAGAGACGGAGTTGACGTGGGGTCAGGCCGATGAGCTCGCCCACAGCCTCGATGGGAACGGCGTGCGGGGGGAGGTGGACGGCCACTGCCTCCAGTGCGGTCACCCGGGCTAGTATTCCGACGCCCGCCGGGTCGCACAAGTGATCTCGGGCCCC
>NZ_JBIVVI010000251.1:0-8793 GCF_044757675.1 Kitasatospora sp. NPDC091257 | reverse complement strand
CCCTTGTTGGGCACGATCCAGGGGTGGCCGGTCTGCCGGCCCTCCAGGGCGGCGTGGTCGAGGTCGGCGAGTTCGGCGGCGGTCAGCGCGGTGGCGAGCTGGCGGGCGTCGGCGGTCAGGGTGGCGCAGAGCTCGCGGATCAGGTGGCCGGTGGTCTCGCCGCGCATGCCGAGGGTCTGCCGGGCGTACGGGAGGAAGCGCAGCGGGTCCAGGCCGTCCGGGCGGGTGCAGCGGACGGACTCGGGGTCGACCTGCCAGCTGTCGTAGGCGCCGCGCCGGGCGGTGAAGCGGTACTCGGCCTCGGGCAGCTCCAGCCGGTACTCGCCGGGCGCCTCGCCGGGGACGGGCCGGAGCAGGTCCTCGTAGGCGAACTCGCCCAGCATCTTGGCCAGCAGGGCGCGGCCGGCCCGCTGCCAGTGCCCGGCGGTGAGGTGCGGGGGCAGGTGGAGCGGCGGTTCAGCGGCCGACGGTTGCGGCACGGGTCAACTCCTGGGGGCGGGGGACGACGGGGGTCCGGTGGTGGGACGCGGGGTCGGGGGCGGGTACGGGCGGTGCGAAGCCGGTCCAGGCGGTGCGGTCGGGCAGCCGGTGGACGGTGCGCCCGGTGACGGCGTTGAGGATCACGGCGGCCCGGTGGGCGCCGAGTCCGAGGTCGGGGGTGCCGACGCCGTGGGTGTGCAGTTCGGCGTTCTGGACGTACAGCCCGCCGGTGAGTTCGGGGCGGGTGGCGACCCGGTGGTCCAGGTCGACCCGGTAGCGCCCGGCCTCGTCCCAGTCGATCAGCTCGGCGAGCGGTTCGAGGGCGGCCGGGCGGGCCGCCCGGTAGCCGGTGGCGAGCACCAGGGCGTCGGTGCGCAGCAGGTGCTCGGCGCCGGAGTCGGTGTGCCGGCAGTGCAGTTCGAGGCCGCCGCAGGGGCCCGGTCGGGCGGCGGTGACGGCGGTGCCGGGGGTGATCTCGACCGGGGCGGTGTCGATCGGGCGGCCGATGGTGCGCTCGTAGAGGTGGTCGTGGATCTCGGCGAGGGTCTCGGTGCTGGCGGCCTTGTGGAGCTGCCACTGGGCGGCGACCAGCGCGTCCCGGACGGGGCCGGGCAGGCCGTGGAAGTAGCGGGTGTAGTCGGGGGTGAAGTGCTCCAGGCCGAGCTTGGAGTACTCCATGGGGGCGAGCGCCCTGGTGCGGGTGAGCCAGCGCAGCCGGACGCCGTCGCCCTCGTGGCGCCGGAGCAGGTCGAGGAAGACCTCGGCGCCGGACTGTCCGCTGCCGATCACGGTGATGTCCCGGGCGCCGGCCAGGTCGGCGCGGCGGTCCAGGTACTCGGCGGAGTGGAAGGCGCGCGGGTGTCCGGCCAGCGCGGCGAAGGCCTCGGGGAGGACCGGCCGGGTGCCGACGCCGAGGGCGAGGTTGCGGGCCCTGACCTCGGAGCGCCGGCCGGTCGCGGTGTCGGTCAGCTCGGCGCGGTACCAGGGCGCGTCCCAGTGCAGGGCGGTGACCTCGGTGCCGAAGCGGCAGCCGGCCAGCCGTTCGGCGGCCCAGCGGCAGTAGTGGTCGTACTCGCGGCGCGGGAGCTGGAAGCGCTCGGCGAAGTAGAACGGGAAGAGCCGGTCCTGGTCGCGCAGGTAGTTGAGGAAGGACCACGGGCTGGTCGGGTCGACCAGGGAGACCAGGTCGGCGAGGAACGGCACCTGCATCCGGGCCCCGTCCACCAGCATCCCGTGGTGCCAGCGGAACTCCGGGCGCTGGTCGCAGAAGAGCGTGCGCAGGCCGGGGACGGGCTCGGCGAGCGCGGCGAGGGAGAGGTTGAACGGGCCGATGCCGACGCCGAGCAGGTCGTACGCGGGGGGTGTCGAGGTGTCCACAGGGGTTTCCTAGGCGGGGAGTTGGGCCTGCGCGGCGGGCCCGTCGGCCCGGTCGCGGACCATCAGGGCGGCGCGCTTGCCGGGCAGGTCGAGTTCGGCGGCGGCTCGGAATCCGGCCCGTTCGAAGGCCCGGACGGACCGCCGGTTGCGGACGTCCGGCTCGGCCACCACCCGTTCGCAGCGCGGATTCCCACGAAGAATCAATTCTGCGAAGGCGGCGAGGAGGACGGCGCCCAGCCCTCGGCCGCGGCTGGCGGCGGGGCCGAGCAGCAGGTGCACGCCGGTGTCGTACGGCCGGGCGGGGTAGTGCGCGGCGAGCGGGTCGAGGTCGGCGCGGTAGACCTCCCAGTAGCTCATCGGCTCGCCGTCGAGCAGGCCGAGGCAGGGCAGGCTCCGGCCGTCGCCGTCCTGCTGGGCCCGGACGTGCCGTTCGGTGACCTCCGGCGGCCCGGCGAGCTCCCAGAAGGCGTCGACCTCCGGGTCGTTCATCCAGCCGGTGAGCAGCGCCAGGTCGGCGGGCAGCAGCACCGGGCCGAGCCGCAACTCGCCCGCCGGGGTGGACACCGGACCGAGCCGGAACTCGCCCGCCGGGGCGGGCACCGGTGCCCGCCCGGGCCGCTCGTACGGCATCAGGCGCCCGCCACCGGGTTGGGGATGTCCACGTACACGGACTGGCTGGCGACCGGGCCGACCAGCTCGTCCATGCCGTTGATCCGGGTGAGCAGGTTGGCCTTGCAGGGCAGCGTGGGCGCGTCCAGCAGCAGGGCGGGCAGCGCCGAGCCGGTGGCGGCGGCCCGCGGACCGGCCAGGAACCGGCGCAGCGCCGCCAGCAGCACCGTTTCGTCGGCGAGCCGCTGGGAGCCGAAGGCGCCGATCAGGCCGAGCACGTGGTTGATGCCGAGGTAGTAGGCGAAGTGATGGTCGATCACCTCGTCCGGCAGGAAGGTGTCGCTGTCCGTGCCGAGCCCGGGCAGCCGGGCGGCGAGCGCGCCGGCGGCGCTCTCCCGGTAGTAGTAGCCCTGGTTGTCGCGGTAGCGGCCGCCGCACGGCCAGCCCTCGGCGTCCAGCAGCACGAGGCTGTTCTGCTGGTGCGCCTCCAGGGCGATGCCGCCCCGGCCGTCCAGCCAGAGGATGGGCAGCACGACCGCGTCCAGGTAGCGCAGGAACCATTCGGCGGCCACCGTCCGCAGCGGGCGGGCGCAGCGCAGGGCCAGCGCCCGCAGGAGGTCGCCGAGCCGGGAGGGCACGGTGTCGCCGCCGCCGAGCGGTTGTTCGGCGACCAGCCCGGCGACGCACAGCACGCGGTCGGTGGGTGCGAAGGGCTGGGCGCGCAGCACGGTGTCCAGGCCGTTGGGGTCGCCGAGGTCGGGGTGGTCGACGCCGATCCAGGCCGGGTCGCGGACGATGTCGAAGCCGGGGTGGGCGGCCCGCCACTCGGCGGCCAGCCCGCTCTCCAGCAGCCGGTGCATCTCCAGGCCGCGGTGCAGTTCCTTGCGCAGGTTCTCCCGGCGGGAGTTGGTGATCCGCAGGCCGAGCGAGAGCTTGAGCATCCACGGGGTGCCGGGCCGGTAGACGGTGCGCACCGAGGAGGTGGGGTACCAGGGCTCGCCGGCCGGGCCGAGGTCGTGCAGCAGCCCGTCGGCGAGCAGTGCGGCGACGGCCGGGCGGTGGGCGAGTTCGCGGGCCTGCCAGGGGTGCAGCGGTACGGCGGCGGTGCCGGGCGGCAGCGCCGGGCCGCCGTCGAGCAGGCCGGCGGTGAGCTGCTCGGCGCTCTCGGCGACGGCGGAGCCGGCCGCGAGCAGTTCGCGGTCCACCGCGTACCAGTGCAGTTGGAAGGAGCCGTGCAGTTCGGGCGAGTAGGCGGCGCTCTGGGCGGGGCCGAGGCCGTCGCGGCTCTTGGGCGTGGGGTGCAGCGGGTGGCCGAGCAGCAGGGACTGTTCGGCGGCGAGGAAGTGCGAGCGCTCCGGCCCGCCGGGCACGGCGGCGGTGCGGCGGTGGGCGAGGATCTCGGCGGTGCGCACGACCGAGTCGGCGACCCGGCCGGCGAGGTCGGCGACCTGCCCGGGGTCGGGCCGTTCGGCGGCCGCGGCGGCGAGCAGCGCGGCGGCGGTGACGGCGTCCACCGGGGCCTCGGCGCCGCCCTCGCCGGCCGCGAGGGTGGCGGGGCCGAAGCGGTGCCAGCCGCCGGGCGACCAGTAGCGGACCGGGGCGGTGAGCCGGGCGGCCCCGCCGAGGACGGCGATCCGCAGTCGGCCGTCCGGGCCGGGCCGGGCTCCGGTCTCCCGCGTCCAGCAGCGCAGCAGGGCCTCCAGTCCGGCCTGTTCGGCGGCGACGGCCGGGTCGGGGTGCAGCAGCAGGTCGTGTCCGAAGGCCCGTGCCACGGTGGGCGGCGGTACGGGCGGGGCTCCGGTGAGGGCGGTGCTCAAGGCTGCTCCTTGGGGCGCGTGGGGGTGCGGACGCGCACTGTGGTGGAGGGGATCGGCGGGCACTCGCACCGTCGCGTCAGGTAAGGGTTACCTATCCATGACGGGTGATCACAAGGAGCGCTCACTCGTCCGGGTGAGAATCGGCGATTGTGCACATCCGGGGCCGGATGCCCTGCTGGGCCGGTGCACCGGCCGGGCCCGGATCACGGATCGGTGACCTCCGGCCGGCACCGCAACCCGGGGGGCGGGCACCGCCGTCCTTCTGCGCGATGGAAGACTCCAGAACGGCGGACCGCCGCACCGCGAACCGGCCGGGCACCCACCGCCCCGGTGTGCGGCCGCCCGCCGCGGCACCGTCCGGCGAGCCGGGACCACTCGGCGACCCGGCACCGCCCAGCACCCACCGCCCGAGCACAGGGGGAAGCGCACAGATGCCAACGATCCACCGGTCAGCCCTGGCCGCCGCCCTGGCCGCGGGCACCCTGCTCGCCGTGAGCGCCTGCGGGCCCGACGGCCCGGCGGGCGGCGGGACCAGCCCCGCGCCGCCGCCCTCCTCCGCGGCGGCCCAGGCCGCGGGCGCGGGCGCGGGCGGGGCGATCGGCGGAATCACCCTCCCGTCCGGGCTGCCGACCAGCCTGCTGGAGGGACTGCCCAGGAGCTGGGACGACCTGAAGAAGTGGAAGTTCGAGGACTGGGACAAGTGGGCGTCCAAGCACGTCTTCAACAACCCGGTGGTGAAGGACTTCTGGGACCCGGACAAGATGGGCGACTCCAAGCCCGCCGAGCCGGCCCCGCCCGCCGCCAAGCCCGCCCCCGCCACCCCCGCGCCGTCCACCGACGACGGCGTGACCGACCCCGAGCCCCCGGTGGTCAAGGCCCTGGCGATGCCCCGCCCGTACACGAAGCAGCCCTCCGGAAAGGTGTTCTTCTCCGCCCAGGGCGGCCGCGGCAACTGCTCGGCGACGGTGATCACCGACCCGCAGCACCCGGGAAAGAGCAACCTGGTCTGGACGGCCGGCCACTGCGTGCACGAGGGCAAGGGCGGGAACTTCTTCAAGGACCTGGTCTTCGTGCCCGCCTACAACAACTCGGGCGCCTCCAGCGGCGGCAAGCGGGCCCCGCTGTCCGAGCTGGCCCCGCTGGGCACCTGGTGGGCCGACCAGGTCACCGCCTCGCCGCAGTGGATGGTCGAGGGCGGCGGCAGCGGCGACGCCGCCAACCAGTACGACTTCGCGGTGATGCGCGTGCGCAACCAGAACGACACCGGCAAGTCCCTGGAGGAGACGGTCGGTTCGGCCGTTCCGGTCTGGTTCGACGCGCCGCGCGACCAGCTCAAGGTCTCGGCCGTCGGCTACCCGCTCGTCAAGCCGTTCGACGGCCAGGAGCTGTACAAGTGCGACGGCGGCAAGCCGACCCGGCTCTCCTTCGACGCCAAGCGCCCGACGATGCTGACCATCGGCTGCACCATGACCCAGGGCGCCAGTGGCGGCGGCTGGTTCGCCACCATGCCCGACGGCAGGACCGCCCTGGTCAGCAACACCTCGATCGGCACCCAGGAGCACACCTCGCTGAGCGGCCCCTACCTGGAGGCGGTCGCCCGGCAGGCACTGGACTGGATCTCCAAGAAGTAGCAGCCGTACGAGGGAAGCAGCCGCCGGCGGGGGGCGGTACGGGACCACCAGCACAGCACGGGGGACGAGCCAGCATGCCGACAACCACCAGCCGGCGGCGCCGGGCCGCGACGGCCGGCGCCGCGCTGCTCGCCGCGCTCGCGCTGGGCGCCGCCGGATGCGGCCCGGACGGCCCGGCCCGGCCCGCCACCGCGCCCCTCGCCCTGCCCCGCTCCGCGCCCACCAGCCTGGGCGACCTGACCGGCTGGAAGGTGGAGGACTGGGACCGCTACGTCGCCGACAGCGCCTTCGCCGGCGACGCGGCGCCCGGCTTCTGGACGGCCGCCCGGATGGACACCGCCAAGCCCCGGCCCACCCCGGAGTACTCCCTGACCGCCCCCGCGGCGGCCGGTGTCGAACAGGACGCCCCGCCGGCCGCCGTCCCGGCCCAGCCGCTGCCGCACCCGTACGCCCAGGCCGGCGCGGTGGTCGGCCGGCTCTTCATGACCACGCCGCAGGGCGACGCGGCCTGCTCCGCCACCGTGGTCTCCGACCCGGTCAACCCCGGCCGCAGCAACCTCGTCTACACCGCCGCGCACTGCCTGCACGACGGCAAGGGCGGCGGCTGGCTGAAGAACCTGGTCTTCGTCCCCGCCTTCAACCGGGACGGCCGGGTGGTCCACGGCAAGCCGAACCCGGACCAGCAGGCCGCCCCGTACGGCCGGTGGACGGCGGTGCGCGCGCTGGTCTCGCCGACCTGGCGCCAGGAGAGCGGCGTCGGTGCCCGCAACCAGTACGACTACGGCGTGCTGCGGGTGCGCGGCGAGGACGGCTCCGGCAGGTCCCTGGAGGAGACGGTCGGCGGCTCGGTGCCGATCTGGTTCAACGCCCCGCGCGAGCAGATCACCGCGGCCGCCGCCTACGGCTACCCGGCCGAGCGGCCGTTCGACGGCCTGGAGCTCGAACACTGCGACTCCCCGGCCGCGCCCGGGAGGCTCTCCTTCGACCGGACCCGCCCGCCGATGTACGTGATCGGCTGCTCCATGACGGCCGGCGCCTCCGGCGGCGGCTGGTTCGTCATCAGGGACGGCAAGCCCAACCTGATCAGCGTCGGCGCGGTCGGCAACCGCAACCCGGCCGGCTACCAGGCCGGACCCTCCCTGCACGACCAGGCGAAGCAGGCCTTCGACTACTTCGCCAAGAACGTCCGGTAGCCCCTGCGGGGGCAACGGGTAGGGCCCCGGGACGGCGAACCGTCCCGGGGCCCTCCGTCGGCTCCGGCCTCAGCCCTGCAGGGCCACCGCGAAGTACTCCAGCTCGGCGGCCAGCTCGGCCTGCACCTTGGCGTGCAGCAGGGTGCCCTCGCCGGTGTGCTCGGCGGAGATCAGCTCCCCCTCGGCGTGCACCCGGGAGACCAGTGCGCCCTGGGTGTAGGGCACCAGGGCCCGCACCTCGACCGCCGGACGCGGCAGCTCGTCGTCGATGAGCTGCAGCAGCTCCTCGATCCCCGCGCCGCTGCGGGCCGACACCACGATGGCGTGCGGCTCGCGGCGCAGCAGGCGCTGGAGCACGTGCGGGTCGGCGGCGTCCGCCTTGTTGATCACCACGATCTCCGGCACGTTCTGCGCGTCGACCGAGACGATGACCTCGCGGACGGCGGCCAGCTGCGTCTCCGGCTCGGGGTGCGAGCCGTCCACCACGTGCAGGATGAGGTCGGCGTCGGCGACCTCCTCCATGGTCGAGCGGAAGGCCTCGACCAGGTGGTGCGGCAGGTGCCGGACGAAGCCGACGGTGTCCGCCAGGGTGTAGAGCCGCCCGCTGGGGGTCTCGGCCCGGCGCACGGTCGGGTCCAGGGTGGCGAACAGCGAGTTCTCCACCAGGACGCCCGCACCGGTGAGCCGGTTGAGCAGCGAGGACTTGCCGGCGTTGGTGTACCCGGCGATGGCCACGGACGGCACCTGGTGGCGCTTGCGCTCCTGGCGCTTGGTGTCGCGGCCCTTCTTCATGTCGGCGATCTCCTTGCGGAGCTTCGCCATCTTCTCGCGGATCCGGCGCCGGTCGGTCTCGATCTTGGTCTCACCGGGACCACGGGTGGCCATGCCGCCGCCCGAGGTGCCGGAGCCACCGCCACCCATCTGCCGGGACAGCGACTGGCCCCAGCCGCGCAGGCGCGGCAGCATGTACTGCATCTGCGCGAGCGAGACCTGCGCCTTGCCCTCCCGGGACTTGGCGTGCTGGGCGAAGATGTCCAGGATCAGGGCCGTCCGGTCGACGACCTTGACCTTGACCACGTCCTCCAGGTGGATCAGCTGGCCGGGGGTGAGCTCACCGTCGCAGACGACGGTGTCGGCGCCGCTGGCGGCGACGATGTCGCGCAGTTCCTTCGCCTTGCCGGAGCCGATGTAGGTGGCCGCGTCGGGCTTGTCGCGGCGCTGGATGACGCCGTCCAGCACCTGGGAGCCGGCCGTCTCGGCGAGCGCGGCGAGCTCGGCCATCGAGTTCTCCGCCTCCTCCAGCGTGCCGTCCGTCCAGACGCCGACGAGCACCACGCGCTCCAGGCGGAGCTGGCGGTACTCGACCTCGGTGACGTCTTCGAGTTCGGTGGAGAGGCCGGCGACACGGCGCAGGGCGGCTCGCTCGCTGCGGTCGTACTGGTCGCCGTCGTAGTGGTGGCCGAGGTCCTCGTCGATGGCCGCGAGGTCCTCGTCCATGAGGGCTTCCGCCCGCAGACCGTCGAGGCGGCGCGGAGCGTCGGCGTGGTCGCGGGTGTCGAACGTGGAGGTCATTCTGTCCTTTGGCTCGCTGGTACGGGTGGCCTTCGGGGACCGCTGCCGCGGTCCCGTACGGAGTCTGCCCAGCTGCCGCCCCGGTTACCGTCCGGGCGGGGGTGAGCTGCCCAT
>NZ_JBIVVI010000250.1:0-8794 GCF_044757675.1 Kitasatospora sp. NPDC091257 | reverse complement strand
CCCCCCGACCCCGACCAAGGCCCCCGACCAGACCCCCGAGCAGCGCCCCGGCCGACGCCGCTCAGCCGATGTCCGTCGGATCCACCCGCACCCGCACCGGCTCCGCCGTCCGCAGCGCGATCCGCGCGATCTGCGCCGCCTTGAGCGCCGCCGCCAGCGCTGCCCCCTGCCCGGGCGGCACCCGCAGCAGCGCGCGTTCCTGCTCCTCCCCCCGCAGCGCCGGTACCGGCACCGGCCCGAGCACGTCCGCCCCCTCGGGCAGCCGGATCAGGTTCAGCAGGTCCGTCACCGCCGAGGGGGTCCCGCTCACCGAGGCCATCCGGGAGACCGGCGGGAAGTGCAGCTGGGCCCGTTCGTCCCGCTCCAGCCCGGCGTGCCCCAGCGGGTCCCAGCGCACCAGCGCCTGTACCGGACGGGCCGAGGGCTCGGCCACCACGACCACCGTCCCGCCGTCCGTCGAGGGCCGCACCAGCGCGGCCGCCGCGAGCCAGAGCCGCAGCGTCTCCTCCCCCGCCCGCAGGTCCGGCCGGCCGAGCAGCGCCCAGCCGTCCAGCAGCAGCGCGGCCCCGTAGCCGTCGCCACCCTCCACGACCGGCTCCGCACCGGGTGTGGAGATCACCAGTGAGGGCTCGTCGGGCACGGTGGTGAGCACCGCCTCCCGGCCCGAGGTCCGCACCGGGAGGCGCGGGAACGCCTTGCCGAGTTCCTCCGCCGTCCGCCGGGCCCCGACCACCTGGGCCCGCAGCCGGAAGGACCCGCACTCGGGGCAGTGCCAGTCGTTCTCCGCCTCCCCGCACCAGCCGCAGCACAGCGGCGCGTCCGACGAGGGCGCCTCCAGCGGCCCTTCGCAGCGCCGGCAGCGCGCGGGGGTCCGGCAGCGCCCGCAGGCCAGCCGGGGCACGTAGCCGCGCCGGGGCACCTGGATGAGCACCGGGTGCCCGGCGGCCAGCGACTCCCGGGCGGCCTCCCAGGCCACCGAGGGCAGCCGGGCGGCCTGGGCGGCGGCGTCCCGGTGCTGGTCCTGGTCGGTGACGGTCCGCACCCGGGGCGCGACCTGCCGCACCGTCTCCCGGTCCGCGACCAGCGGGCGCGCCCAGCCGGTGCTGACCAGTTGGGCGCCCTCCACCGTCACCGCGTGCCCGCCGAGCAGCACCGCCGCGCCCTCCTCGGCGGCGCGCAGCAGCGCCACCTCGCGCACGTGCGGGTGCGGGGCGCGCGGGTCGCTGTGGCTGCCGTCCCCGTCCGACCAGACGACGACCAGCCCGAGGTCCCGGACCGGCGCGAACATGGTGGCCCTGGTCCCGATCACCGCGTGCACCGAGCCGCGGCTCACCGCGAGCCAGCGCTTGTAGCGCTCGCGCGGGCCGAGGTCGGCCTCCAGCGCCACGTGCATCCCGGGGCCGAGCAGTTCGGTCAGGGCCTGGTCGACCCGGGCCACCGAGCGCCCCTCCGGGAGCACGACCAGCGCGCCGCGGCCGCCGGCGAGGGTCGCGGCCACCGCCCGGGCGATCTCGTACGGCCAGCCGGGGCCGGGCAGCGCCGCCCAGACCGCGCGCGGCGCGCCGCCCCCGGCGAGCGCGGCGAGGAAGTCGGGCCCGGCCGGGTAGCGCTGCCAGCCGCCGGGGGCCGGGGCGGCCGGGCGCGGCAGCGGCGGCGGCGAGGGCTCGGCCTCGGCCTTGGCGTGCCGGGGCGGGACGGCCAGCTGGAGCACGTCGGCCAGTGTCCCGGCGTACCGGTCGGCGACGGTCCGGCACAGCCGCAGCAGCTGCGGGGTGAGCACCGGCTCGGGCGAGAGCACCTGGGCCAGCGGGGCGAGCGGTCCGGCGAAGTCGCTCTTCTCCAGCCGGGCGACGATGAACCCGTCGTGCAGTTCCCCGCCCTCGCGCTGGCCCTTCACCACCCGTGCCCCGAACCGCACCCGCACCCGTACGCCGGGCTGGGCCTCCTCGGCCATGGCGGCCGGCACCTCGTAGTCGAAGAGCTTGTCGATGGTGAGCACGCCCTTGTCCACCACGACCCGGGCCACCGGCAGGTGCTCGGCCCGCTTGGCCCCGTGCCAGGTGCGCGGCTTGGCCCGCTTGACCGTCTCCCGGATGAACGCCAGCTGCTCCGGCTCGGCGGCCCCGTTCTCCCCTGTGCTGCTCATCGCCACCAAGTACTACCAGGTCACACCGACAATGCACGAAGCGGCGCCCACCCCCGTTCGGGGGCGGGCGCCGCTTCGGGCGCTACGGACGCACGGGCCGCGGGCGCGCGCCACTGACGACGAGCCGGGGGCGCGGGCGCCGCGGACGTCAGTCCTGGACGGCGGCCTTCAGCTGCTCCACCCGGTCGGTGCGCTCCCAGGTGAACTCCGGCAGCTCACGGCCGAAGTGGCCGTACGCCGCGGTCTGCGAGTAGATCGGGCGCAGCAGGTCCAGGTCGCGGATGATCGCGGCCGGACGCAGGTCGAAGACCTCGGAGACGGCCTTCTGGATGGTGAGGACCGGCACGGTCTCGGTGCCGAAGGTCTCCACGAACAGGCCGACCGGCTCGGCCTTGCCGATCGCGTACGCGACCTGCACCTCGGCGCGGCGGGCGAGGCCGGCGGCGACGATGTTCTTCGCCACCCAGCGCATCGCGTACGCGGCCGAGCGGTCCACCTTGGACGGGTCCTTGCCGGAGAAGGCGCCGCCGCCGTGGCGGGCCATGCCGCCGTAGGTGTCGATGATGATCTTGCGGCCGGTGAGGCCGGCGTCGCCCATCGGGCCGCCGATCTCGAAGCGGCCGGTCGGGTTGACCAGCAGGCGGTAGCCCTCGGTGGTCAGCTTGATGCCCTGCTCGGCCAGCGCCTTCAGCTCCGGCTCGACCACGAACTCGCGGATGTCCGGGGTGAGCAGCGACTCCAGGTCGATGTCGCTGGCGTGCTGGGTGGAGACGACGACGGTGTCCAGGCGGACGGCCTTGTCGCCGTCGTACTCGATGGTGACCTGGGTCTTGCCGTCGGGGCGCAGGTAGGGGATGGTCCCGTTCTTGCGCACCTCGGTCAGGCGGCGGGAGAGGCGGTGCGCCAGGGTGATCGGCAGCGGCATGAGCTCGGGCGTCTCGTCGGACGCGTAGCCGAACATCAGGCCCTGGTCACCGGCGCCCTGCTTGTCCAGGTCGTCCTCGTCGCCCTCGACACGGGCCTCGTACGCGGTGTCGACGCCCTGCGCGATGTCGGGCGACTGGGCACCGATGGACACCGAGACGCCGCAGGAGGCGCCGTCGAAGCCCTTCTTGGAGCTGTCGTAGCCGATCTCCAGGATCTTGTCCCGGACGAGCTGGGCGATCGGCGCGTACGCCTTGGTGGTCACCTCGCCGGCCACGTGCACCTGGCCGGTGGTGATGAGCGTCTCCACGGCGACCCGGGACGTCGGGTCCTCCCGCAGGAGAGCGTCAAGGATGGTGTCGCTGATCTGGTCAGCGATCTTGTCGGGGTGTCCCTCGGTGACGGACTCCGAGGTGAACAGGCGGCGAGACACAGCGCTCCCTGGGGTTGCAGCGGCTGCTGACTGAAGTTCCCCGGGGCGACCCGGGGAACTCCGGAAAGACTTGATTCCTGGAGTCTAACGGTCTGGTTCCGCCGAACGTCACCCGCTTCAGGAATTCTCGACCGCCGCGCGAGCGGTTCTGATCAGTTGCCGCCCGTTTCCAGCCGCTTTGCGACCAGATCCCAGACCACGTCCGCGAGCGCCTCCTTCGGGCCCACCGGAACGGCCGTCTCACTGCCGTCCGAGCCCAGCACCACGGCCTCGTTGACGTCGGTGCCGAAGGCCTTGCCGTTGCCCACCTCGTTCACCACGAGCAGGTCACAACCCTTGCGGGCGAGCTTGGCCCGACCGTTGGCGAGCACGTCGTCGGTCTCCGCCGCGAAACCCACCACGAGTTGACCCGGACGGGGCCGGTGGGCCGACAGTTCGGCCAGGATGTCCGGATTGCGGACCAGGGCGACGGGCGCCGGCTCGACGCCCTCGACCTTCTTGATCTTGCCGGTCGCGTACTCGGCGGGCCGGAAGTCCGCCACCGCCGCGGCCATCACCACGGCGTCCGCGTCCTGGACCGCCTTCAGCGCCGCCTCGCGCAGCCCCAGCGCGGTCGACACGTGCACCACGTCCACCCCGGCCGGGTCCGGCAGCTCGGCGTTGGCCGAGAGCAACGTCACCCGGGCCCCGCGCGCCGCGGCCGTCACGGCGAGCGCGTAGCCCTGCTTGCCGGAGGACCGGTTGCCCAGGTAGCGCACCGGGTCCAGCGGCTCGCGGGTGCCGCCGGCCGAGACCACCACGTGCCGGCCCGCCAGGTCGGTCGGCGCCGCCCCGCCGCGGCGCAGCACGGCCCGGCAGGCGTCGAAGATCGCCGACGGCTCGGGCAGCCGGCCCTTCCCGGTGTCCTTGCCGGTCAGCCGCCCGACGGCCGGCTCCAGCACGATCACGCCCCGGCGGCGCAGCGTGGCCACGTTGTCCCGGGTGGCCGGGTGCTCCCACATCTCGGTGTGCATGGCGGGCGCCACCACGACCGGACAGCGGGCGGTGAGCAGGGTGTTGGTGAGCAGGTCGTCGGCGAGGCCGTGGGCGGCCTTGGCGATCAGGTCGGCGGTGGCCGGGGCGACCACCACCAGGTCGGCCTGCTGCCCGATCCGCACGTGCGGCACCTCGTGCACGCGCTCCCAGGTCTCGGTGGCGGCCGGGCGGCCGGACAGCGCCGCCCAGGTCGCCTCGCCGACGAAGTGCAGCGCGGCGGAGGTCGGCACGACGGTGACCTGGTGGCCGGACTCGGTGAAGCGGCGCAGCAGCTCGCACGCCTTGTACGCGGCGATCCCGCCGCTCACGCCGAGGACCACGCGGGGGGCGTCCGCACTCAGGGTCATCTACCGGCCTTTCTCCGCCTCGGGAACGCATCGGGAACGCGTCGGGAACGCGTCGCGGCCGTGCCGCGAACGCGCCCACCCTACGGCCCCCCGGCCGGCCCCCGCACCGCGCCCTGCCCTCCGGCGAGCGCCGAAGGGTCGCCGGCGAGCGCCGAAGGGCCGTCGGGGAACACCCGAGGGCCGCCGGGAACGCCGAAGGGCCCGGCGGAAACGATTCCGCCGGGCCCTTCCGAAACTCTGCGACTGCCTCAGGCAGCCTCGATCGCCTCGGCGGTCAGCATGCCCGCGTTGATCTCGCGCAGCGCGATCGACAGCGGCTTCTCGTGCACGTGGGTGTCGACCAGCGGGCCGACGTACTCCAGCAGGCCCTCGCCGAGCTGGGAGTAGTACGCGTTGATCTGGCGCGCGCGCTTGGCGGCGTAGATCACGAGGCTGTACTTGGAGTCGGTGGCCTCGAGCAGCTCGTCGATCGGCGGGTTGATGATGCCCTCGGGCGCGGTCATGGAAGAGGACACGCTAAAACCTTCCGAAAGGGTGGAAAAGACAGACAGGTCAGGCTACACCGAGCAAGGCTAGCAGTTCGGCCGCTACCTGCTCGACGGAGGTGTTGACAAGGGTCGTGTCGAACTCGGGCTCGGCCGCGAGCTCGACCTTGGCCGCCTCCAGCCGCTTCTCGATCACGTCCTGCGGCTCGGTGCCCCGGCCGGTCAGCCGGCGGACCAGCTCGTCCCAGCTCGGCGGAGCCAGGAAGACCAGCTGCGCCTCGGGCATCGACTCGCGCACCTGCCGGGCGCCCTGGAGGTCGATCTCCAGGAGCACCGGCTCGCCGCGCTCCAGCTTCTCCTGCACGGCCGCGCGCGGGGTGCCGTAACGGTTCCCGGCGAACTCGGCCCACTCCAGCAACTCGCCGTTGGCGACCAGCTTGTCGAACTCGTCGTTGTCGACGAAGTGGTACTGGACCCCGTTCTTCTCGCCCGGCCTCGGGCGCCGGGTCGTCGCCGACACCGAGAGCCAGACCTCGGGGTGCATCTTCCTCATATGAGCGACGACCGTGCTCTTGCCGACCCCCGAAGGGCCGGAGAGCACGGTCAGCCGCGGACGCTCACTCATGCACCGATTATCCCGGATCGCGGGGGATCCTGGGACCACGGGGCACGGTCAGGCGGCGCCACCGCCGAACTCCCGCTCCAGGGAAGCGATCTGGTTCGTACCGAGGCCGCGGACACGCCGGCTCTCGCTGATGCCGAGGCGCTCCATGATCTGCTTGGCACGGACCTTGCCGACGCCCGGAAGGGACTCCAGCAGGGCCGAGACCTTCATCTTGCCGATGACGTCGTTGTCGGCCTTTCCGGCCTTGATCACCTCGTGCAGGGAGGCGCCGGAGTGCTTGAGCCGGTTCTTGACCTCGGCGCGCTCCCGGCGAGCCTCGGCGGCCTTGGCGAGCGCGGCGGTGCGCTGTTCAGGGGTAAGGGGCGGAAGGGCCACGCCGTTCACCTCAGGGTGTGGATGGATGGATTGAGCTAGGACTGGTTCGGTACCGAGGACACCGTCCGCAAGGGGAACCACGAGGCCCTGACCTGCGGGAGCCACGGAAATAGCGGCTCGCCGATGACCTATCGCCGGACACTACCCGGATTGCGGCGCCACGTCAGGAAAAGAACACGAAAAGTCCTGGTCAGCCAAGGCCGACCAGGACTTTCCCGGGCAAAATGACCGCGATTGCGAGACTTTGGCGGTGCCGATGTGACGGCGCTCACGTCGGTTCGGCGGCCACCGCGCGGTCCTGCGGACACTCCGCAGGGTCACCGCGCGGCTACCTGAAGGGCGGGTTCCGCTACTTGACGGCGTCCGCGAACTCGCCGACGAAGCGCTCCGCCGCCTCCCGCAGCGCCGGCACCGAGGGGCCGTGCTTGAGCACGTCCCGGCTGACGCTCGGCACCACGTTGATCACCGAGGCGCCGAACACCCGCGGCAGGTCGGCCATGGTCGCGCCCTGGGCGCCGATCCCGGGGGCCAGCAGCGGGCCGTTGATGGCCAGTTCCACGCCCGCGTCGGCCAGCGTCGCGCCGACCACCGCGCCGAAGGAGCCGAGCGGCGCGGCGCCCTCGTTCTCGGCCGCCAGCTGACGCAGCACCGAGGCCGCGACCGGCTCGCCGTCCGCGCCCACCGCGCGCTGCACCTCGGCGCCCTCCGGGTTGGAGGTGAGCGCCAGCGCGAACACGCCGCAGCCCTGCTCCCGGGCCAGGTCCAGGGCCGGGCGCAGCGAGCCGAAGCCCAGGTACGGGCTGACCGTCACCGCGTCCGAGAACAGCGGGCTGCCCGGCGACAGGAAGGCCTCGGCGTACGCGGCCATGGTGGAGCCGATGTCACCGCGCTTGGCGTCCATCAGGACCAGCGCGCCGGCCGCCCGGGCCTCCTCCACGGTCTTCTCCAGCACCGCGACGCCCTTGCTGCCGAAGCGCTCGAAGAAGGCCGCCTGCGGCTTGAGCACGGCCACCCGGTCGGCCAGCGCCTCGACCACGGTGCGGCTGAAGGTCTCCAGCCCGGCGAGGTCGTCACCGAGCCCCCAGGCGGCGAGCAGGGAGGCGTGCGGGTCGATGCCGACGCAGAGCTGGCCGCGGGTGTCGAGGGCCTGGCGCAGCCGGGCGCCGAACGGGGCGAGGGTCATGTCGTCTCTTTCCGGAGGGGTGGGGAGGGGGTTCAGGAGCTGCGCACGGCGCTGCCGACGGCGTCGGCCAGGCTGCGGAAGCCGCCCGCGCGGACCTTGACGGACAGGCCCTTGTGGATCCGCCGGCACCAGAACGGGCCCTCGTAGATGAAGGCGCTGTAGCCCTGGACCAGGTCGGCGCCGTGGACGATCCGCTGCCAGGCGTCCTCGGCGGTCTCGATGCCGCCGACCGAGACCAGGGTCAGCCGGCCCTCGGTGCGGGCGCGCAGCCGCTGGAGCACCTCCAGGGCACGGGCCTTGAGCGGGGCGCCGGACAGGCCGCCCATGCCGATCTCCGCGACCCGCCCGGCGTCGGTGCGCAGGCCCTCGCGGCCGATCGTGGTGTTGGTGGCGATGATGCCGTCCAGGCCCAGCTCCAGGGCGAGGTCGGCGACCGCGTCGACGTCCTCGTCGGCCAGGTCGGGGGCGATCTTGACCAGCAGCGGCACGCGGTGGGCGGTGCTGCGGTCGGCGGCCTCGCGGACGGCGGCGAGCAGCGGCCGCAGGTGGTCCACGGCCTGGAGGTTGCGCAGCCCGGGGGTGTTCGGCGAGCTGACGTTGACCACCAGGTAGTCGGCGTACTTGGCCAGCCGCTCGGTGGACTTCACGTAGTCGGCGACGGCGTCGGCCTCCTCGACCACCTTGGTCTTGCCGATGTTGACGCCGATCACCGGGGTGGAGCTGGTGTGCGGGCGGGCGGCCAGCCGGGCCGCGACCCGGGCCGAGCCCTGGTTGTTGAAGCCCATCCGGTTGATCAGCGCGCGGTCCTCGACCAGGCGGAACAGCCGGGGCGCCGGGTTGCCGGGCTGGGGCTCGCCGGTGACGGTGCCGATCTCGACGTAGTCGAAGCCGAGCATCGACAGGCCGTCGATGCCGACGCCGTTCTTGTCGAAGCCGGCCGCCAGACCGAACGGGCCGGGCAGGTCGAGGCCGAGGGCGCGGGTGCGCAGGGCCCGGTCGCGCGGGGCGAGCACCAGCCGCACCAGGGTGCGCAGGCCGGGCACCGAGGAGCCGAGGCGGATCCAGAAGAAGGCGAGGTGGTGGGCCTTCTCGGGGTCCATCTTCTTGAAGACCAGGTCGAACAGAAGCTTGTACAAGGGTGGTTCAACTCCCGGAGCGGAGAGAGCAGATGGGCGCGGGCGCCGCCCGTCGGAGGAAGGGTGGCGGTGGGTGACGGGCGGGTGCCGTTCCGGGCCCGCTAC
>NZ_JBIVVI010000249.1:0-8808 GCF_044757675.1 Kitasatospora sp. NPDC091257 | reverse complement strand
GGGCGAGCGCGGGGCGGCGCCCGGGCACCGGCCCGCGCCGCCCTCCCGGGTACGCCGATTGGACCGCGCCGGGCTCTCCACCAGGTCCGGACGGCCCATGGCGAGTAATCTCCGACGAGATGGTTGTCGTATCGCAGCAGCCCCACCCGCCACTGCGCTGCGCGCCCCGGCCCGCCCGGTAGCCGTGACCGTCCCTGGAGGAGCCGTGCCCCGCCCCGCCCCGTGGTTCTCCCGCCTCGCCGGTCTGTCCGCACTGTTCGCCCCGCCGTCCGCCGACCCCGCCGCCGAGCGCGCCGTACCCGGGCTGGCCGGACTGCCCCGGGCCGCCTGGCACCGGATCCGGACCGACGCCTTCGGCGCCGAGCCCCGGGGCGAGCGGCTGGCCCGCATCCGCCGGTCCCCGCAGTTCGCCGACGGCGCCTTCCGCAACCCGGTGCCCACCCGCCGCCTGGTGTACGAGCGCAGCCCGCTGGAGATCACCCGCGCCCAGCTGGCCGGGGACAAGACCCGCCGCGCGCCGACCGCCGCCGTGCCGGTGCACCGGCTGCTCCCGGGCGACCTCGCCGCGCCGCCGGAGTCCGGGCTGCGGCTGACCTGGCTGGGGCACGCCACGGTCCTGGCCGAGATCGGCGGACGGCGGGTCCTGCTCGACCCGGTCTGGGGCGAGCGCTGCTCCCCCTTCTCCTGGACCGGCCCCAAGCGGCTGCACCCGGTGCCGCTGCCGCTGTCCGAACTCGGGCCGGTGGACGTGGTGGTGGTCTCCCACGACCACTACGACCACCTCGACATGGGCACCGTCCGGGCGCTGATCGGGACGGGCGCGGTGTTCGCCGTCCCGCTCGGGGTCGGGGCGCACCTGGAGCACTGGGGCGTACCGGCCGCACGGATCGTCGAACTGGACTGGTGGGAGTCGGCCGAGGTCGCCGGGCTGACGCTGACCGCCACGCCGGCCCGGCACTACTGCAGCCGGGGACCGCGTACCAGCACGCTGTTCCTGTGGGCGTCCTGGGTGGTCGCCGGTGGCGGGCGGCGGATCTTCCACAGCGGGGACACCGGCTACTTCCCCGGCTTCGCCGAGATCGGCCGCCGGCTCGGCCCGTTCGACGCGACGATGATGCAGGTCGGCGCGTACAGCGAGTTCTGGCCCGAGGTGCACATGACCCCCGAGGAGGGCGTGCGGGCGCACCTGGACGTGGGCGGCGAACTGCTGCTGCCGATCCACTGGTGCACCTTCAACCTCGCGCTGCACCCCTGGGACGAGCCGGCCGAGCGGGTGGTCACCGCGGCCCAGGCGCTCGGCGCCCGGCTCGCCGTGCCCCGTCCCGGCAAGCCCTTCGAGCCCGCCGCCCCGCCCGCCCTGCGCCTGTGGTGGCGCGCCGTCGCCGCACCGCGCGGCATCCCGCCCCTGGCCGGCGAACGGCAGCAGGAGGAGGCGGCCACGGGGGCGGCCGAGGCGCGCGAACAGACGACAACTTTCAGCGAACAGATTTCAAAATCTGTTCGCTGAAAGTTGTCAGCCGACATCTGTCCGCCAGCAGCCGACACCCGTCCACCGCCGGCCGGCATCCACCCCCTCAGCCCGCGAGCACGTCCCGCAGCGCCCGGGCCTCCTTGACCACCCGGCCCGATCCCCCGCGCTCGGCCGTCGCCGTCACCTCGGCGACCGGCCCGCGGGCCCCGGTGCGCCGGGCGCAGTCGGTGGCCAGCGCGATCAGGTCACCCAGCCCGCGCGTCGACGGGTCGGCCTCCCCCAGCAGGCCCGGCAGGGCCGCCGCGAGCACCGACCAGACCGTCGCCCGGGCGCCGGTCTCCGCTGCCGTGGTGAGCGCCGCCCCGAGCCGGCCGGCCATCACCGTGCCGCAGGCCACCAGGGCACCCAGCTCACGGCCGAGCAGCGCGCCGTCCAGGTCGCCGCGCGCGGCGAGCACCAGCAGGGCGTCCACCGCCGCCGTCCGGTCCTCGGCGTGCCGGGCGCCCAGGCCGTACGCCAGCGCGAGGTGCAGCGCGAGCCCGGCCGGGCCGCCGGCCTCGGCGAGCAGCGGGAGGTAGCGGGCGGCGCCGCGCTCGTCCCGGTCGGCGCCCTCGGCGAAGGGGTCGAGCCAGCGCGCGGCCAGCTCCTCCCGGTGCCAGGGGAGCATCGCGAACCAGTGCGCGACGGGCCGCCAGGTCCAGCCGTACACCTTGCGGGCCCGGGCGACGCTGGGCTCGGTGCCGTCCAGCAGGGCGAGCGGCTCGGCCGTGAGCCGCTCGCCACCCGGCCCCTTCGGTCCGGCGCCGATGCCCGGCTGGGCGACGGCGATCCGCTCGACGTCCTCCCACCAGCGGTCCCCGTACGCGTTGGTGCGCCGCACCCCCTTGCCGGGCGCGAACAGCACCCGCTCGGACGGCTGCCCGGGCAGGCCGCCGGTGCGCAGCCAGTGCGCCAGCCACCGCCCGGCCGGGGAGGTGAGCGCCTCGGCGGCCTTCAGCACCGCCTCCTCCACCCGCACGTCGACCCGCAGCAGGGCCTGGGACAGGTCGGCCTTTCCCGGCGTGACGCCCGCCGCCTCGTACCCGGCGATCCGCTCGACCAGCACGGCCGCGTCCATCGCGCCGGTGGCGTCGGTCGGCGTCGCGAGCAGGTACGGCAGCCGGGCCCGGTCAACCTGCCAGGCGGCCTCCTCCAAGCGGGCGGCGAGGACGGCCCCGTGCACGGTGGTGTGGGCTCCGCGCAGCACGGAGCGGCCCTTGCGGCCGAGGTAGTCCCAGACCTTCCACGGCGGCGTCTCTCCGGCCACCGCGGCCACCACGTAGAGGATCTCCCGGGGCATGCAGTCACCCCCACTGTTGGTGCCGCGCCACGGGTGCACCCGGCGGACCGGCTCCACCGCCTCGGCCAGCGCCTTCCGGTCCAGGTGGGTGAGCCGGACCAGCCCGTCCAGCACCCGCTCGAAGTCCGCCACGGCGGGCTCGCCCGAGGCGAGCAGGGCGGACAGCTCCTCCGCGAGTTCCACCGCCGAGCCGATCGGGGCGCCGAGCGGGCGCGGTTCGGGGGCCGGCGGGAGGAAGGCGTTCCACCCGGCGTCCGGGCCGTCCTCGTCACCCCCGACCGGCGCGCCGAGCAGGTCGCCCGCGCGCCGGTGGTGGGCCGGGTTCAGGACCTCGGCGGCGGTCCGCAGCTCCGCCACCACCGCCTCCCCCGCCGCCTTCAGGTGCCGGGCCACCACGTTCAGCGCCCGTTCCTGGAGGGCCGTGTCGGGGTGCCCGAAGGCCTCGGCCGCGGCCAGCACCACCGGGCCGGAGCGGTCGGGCGCGCGCCGGGCCGCCTTGTCCAGCCAGGCCAGCTGGGCGCGGACCAGCTTCTTCTCGGTCCGGAACAGCACCACCGCCGAGGCCTCGGGGAGTACCTCGGGCTCGATCAGGCCGGCCTCGTCCAGCCCGGCGAGCACCTCCTGGGCGTGCCCGGCGAGTACCGACTGGCCGTCCAGCAGCGCCACCAGGTCGCGCACCCGGGCCGCGTACTCGGCCGGCGTCGGGTCGAGCGCCCGCAGCACCTCCAGGAAGGCCCGCTGGTCGCCCGGTTTGCCGCCGCGCAGCAGCCGGGCCAGGCAGCGGTCGAGCAGTTCGGTCCGGTCGACCACGCCGGCCGCGGCCAGTTCGCCGATCGCCTCGGTCCAGATGTCGCCGGGGCGCGGGCTGTGCCGGAACGTCAGCGGCCAGCTGATGTCAGCGAGTTCGAGCAGCTCGGGCAGCAGCACCGGGGTGAAGGCGTCCTGGCGCAGCTTCTCGGCCAGCGTCGGGCGCGCGCCGCCGCTGCCGAAGTCGTTCACGCGGTCCATCCAGCCCCGGACGAAGGTCTCGCCGCGCGGCACCTCGCAGCCGGTGCGCCGGACCACGGCCTCCATCACCGGGTACATCGACCAGCCCTGGTTGCGCGCCGGCCGGGCGGCGAGCCGGGTGACCACCTCGACCTGCCACTCCACCGGCTGCGCCTCGACGGCCTGGTGCAGCACGGAGTTGCGGGCCCACGGGCGGTCGGCGAAGTCGCTGCCGGCCAGCCAGACGGCGGCGCCGGCCGGGCCGGCGTGGCAGCCGGCCCCGGCCACCAGCAGTCGCCCCCTGGCCTCGGCCGCCTCCCGCGACCAGTCCTGCCGCAACTCCTTGCGCAGCTCCTTGAGGGCGGCCAGGCCGGACCGCCGCTGGGCCGGGTCCAGGGCGGCCAGCAGCTCCGGTATCCGCGCGAGCCGTCCGGACCGGACGGCCGTCAGCAGTTCGTCGACCGGCCCCTGCCGGCCGGCACCCGCCGTCGTGCTCACGCTCCGGCCCCCTTCGCCCCCGCGGCCGACTCCCGCACCATCCCGACCGCCAGCGCGTGCTTGCACGGCCCGCGTCCGCCCCGGTACTTGCCCCACCACAGGCAGGTGCAGCTGAGCCGCCCCGACGCGTCCGTCCGCACCCGCTGGATGTGGTCGTCCACCGTGACGACGGCCGTCGCCCCGCCCTCCTCCAGCCGGACCGCGCCCGCCTCGACCAGGGCCCGGGCGGCCCGCAGCCGGGGGTTGGCCGCCTCGGCCCGCCCGGCGGCGTACGGGAGCTGCCGGTGGAAGTAGGCGGCCTCGGCGGTGTCGTAGCCGATCTGCCCGGCGGTGCCCAGCCGGGTGAGCGCGGCGCGGACCCGCTCGGGGCTCAGCCCGGACTGGGCGGCGAGGTCCCCGACCTCGATCCGGGGCTCCCAGGCGAGCAGCACCGCGATCAGTTCGGCGTCCCGCTCGGCCGTCCCGGTGGCGAGCGAGTCGAGCACCCCGCCCTCGCCGGAGAAGCCCCGGGAGGCGTCGGGCGAGAGCGTCAGGGTCAGCCGCATGCCGGGCAGCACCGCCTCCCAGACGGAGGCGGTCGGCTCCCCGGCCGCGACCGGCCCGTACACCCGCAGGGCGAGCGCGTGCCGCAGCACCCGCTGGAGCGCCACCAGCCGCTCGGGCCCGGGCAGGCAGACCGCGCCGGGCACCGGCCGGGTGGTCGGCCGCAGCGTCGTCCCGGCCGGGACGACCCAGCCGGCGCCGGCCCGCCCGCCGCGCCCGGCGCGCGGCAGCGAGCGCAGGAACCGGACCGCCTCGGCGGCGGGCAGCTCGGCGCGCGGCTCGAAGCCGGCGGCGACGACCTGGGTCTCGGCGAAGCCGCGCAGCCAGCGCTCCGGCAGCGGGACCTTCTTCTCGACCAGCGGCCCGTCGAAGCTGGTGACCTCCAGCGCGTCCGGCCCGACCGCGAGGTGCAGCGGGTCGGCGGGGCCGATCCTGGTCAGCGCCTCCCGCAGCGGGTTGTTGACGTCCACGTTGGTGGTGCCGTGGCCGATCTCGTCCCCGTCGAGCCCGGCCCGGAGCACGTCGAGCCGGGCGTAGACGCCGCAGCAGCCCGAGAAGGACTCGAAGCGCAGCCGGTCCCCGTTGGCGGTGACCACCGGGTCGAGCGAGGCGCGCAGCTGCGGCTGGTAGTAGCGCGCGGCGGCGACGTCCGCGACCGCGAGCAGCGCGGCGGCGGCCGGCGCCGGATCGGCCAGGAAGCCCGCGAAGAAGCGCGGGTTGGCGGCGGATCCGAGCGGGGTGGCGCCGCCGGAGGTGGCCAGGTCGAGGCTGCGTCCGTCGGCGCCGTCCAGGACGGCCGACGGGCGCAGATAGGCGTACGCGTGTGCGGATTGCGTCATGCCGGGCACGCTAGGTGAGGGCACTGACAGATCTGTGGGCCACTGGCTGAAATGAAACGTGTTCTATTCGATTTCCGAGCACCCGGACGTTACCCGGGTCACATCGCCACACGGTTGGCTTCTGCCACTATTGGCCCGTGACAGACCTGACTGAACAGCGCATCCCGGCCGAACAGGAGCCCAGCCCGGCCACCTCGTTCGCCGGGCTGCTGGAGATCGAGCAGCTGAACGAGAACACGTTCCGGGGTCGCTGCCACGCCGGCGCCCCGATGCGCGCCTTCGGCGGCCACGTCGCCGCGCAGGCGCTCGTCGCCGCCGGCCGCACCTGCGCGGACCGGCGCCCGGTGCACTCGCTGCACGGCTACTTCCTGCGGCCGGGCTCCCCCGCCCGGCCGATCGACTACCTGGTCGAGCGGGTCCGCGAGGGCACGTCCTACACCACCCGCCGGGTGACGGCGCTCCAGCAGGAGCACGAGGTCTTCACCCTCTCGGTCTCCTTCAAGCACCCCGAGCCGGCCGCCGACCGCCAGCGCGAGGTCCCGACGCTGCCCCACCCGGAGTCGCTGCCGAACTCCGTCGCCGGGCTGCCCGAGCAGGTCCGCCGGGCGCTCGCCGCGGACGGCGGCTTCCGCGACCTCGACGTGCGCTTCGTCCCGGCGGACACCCCGGGGCTGCCGGCGGCCGTCCCCGGACTGCTGCAGCAGTTCGTCTGGATGCGCACCGCCTCGCCGCTGCCGGACGGGGACCCGCTGCTGCACGCCGGCGCGCTGACCTACCTGTCCGACCTCACCCTGGCCTCCACCGCCGGGCTGAACATGCAGCCGAACTTCTTCCAGCGCACCGAACCGCCCCGGCTGCTGATGGCCTCGCTGGACCACGCGATGTGGTTCCACCGCCCGTTCCGGGCCGACGAGTGGCTGCTGTTCGCCCAGCGCAGCCCGTCCTCCTCGGACGGCCGGGGTCTGGCGCTCGGCGAGTTCTACGACCTGGACGGCCGACTGGTCGCCTCCGCCGTCCAGGAGGCGCTGATCCGCGACCCCTCGTGACACCCGGCACTCCCGGTACCCCGGTGACCCCAGGACGAACGGAAGGCGGCCGGACGGCGTCATACTCCTGAGCGGCCCCGGCCCGTATCATGGTGCGGGTGACCAAGGTTGACCTGTCACCACGGCCGGTGGAGGCGATGTCTCCGCGTCAGCTCGAACGCCGCGAAAGCCTGATCGCGGCCGCGCTCGCCCTGGTGAACGAGATCGGCGTCGAGCGGATGCAGATGAAGCAGGTCTGCGAGCGGTCCGGAGTCGCCCTGGGGACGGCGTACCGCTACTTCTCCTCCAAGGACCACCTCCTGGCGGCGGCGATCGCCGAGTGGCATCGCCTCCTGCTGGCCGACCTGGTGGCCGAGCTGCGCGGGCCGAGAGCCGGGCCGGGGGCCACCGACCGGGCGGTCCGGTTCGTCCGGGGCGGGATGCGGGCCTACCAGCGGCAGCCCGAACTCGCCCGGCTGAGGGTGGCCGTGGCCGCCTCCACCGATCCGTTCGCCAGCGAGGCCCTGCAAGGCATGGCCCGGGCCGACAGCACCGCCCTGCAAGCCGTGACGACCGAGGTGCCGGCCGCCGCGAGCGACCTGGTGCGGCACATCGTCGCCCACGCCTGGCAGGGCGAGCTGACCGCCTGGGTGACCGGCCGCACCACCCTCGGGGACGCCCGGCGGCGCCTGGAGGACGTGGTGCGGCTGGTGCTGACCCCGTACGAGACGCGGTACCCGGCCCCGTACGAGGTCCAGTCCACCGGCTGAGCGCCCGCCGGGGGTCCGCGCCCGTCGGCCCACCGGCCGACGGGCGCGGACCACCGGCGCGGCGCGGACCACCGCTTGGGCTCGGACCACTGCCGCGGCTCAGACCACCGTCACCGGGTGGGCCACCACCGCACCGAACAGGTAGCCCTCCCGGTTGAACACCGCCCGCTCGGGCTGGGTGTTGCCCCGGCGGTCCGTCGCGCGGGCGCGCAGCTCGTACGGACCGGGCCGCTCGGGGCGCCAGTCGACGCTCCAGCGCGTCCAGCCGTCGGCCCGCGGCTCGTCGCGCAGTTCGGCGCGCCGCCAGGTCCGGCCACCGTCGGCACTCACCTCGACCCGGCGCACCGCCGCCGCCCCGGACCACGAGCGCCCGTGCAGCCGGTGCTCGCGCCCCGCGACCAGCCGCGCACCGGCGGCCAGCTCGAAGGCGCTCTTGACCACCTGCTCGGTGAGCGGGTCGCCGCCGCCCGGCGGGTACTCCGGGCCGAACATCCGGTAGAAGTCGGTGTTCCACGGCGAGTACAGCCGGTGGTCGGCGACCTCCACGCTGCCCACCCACTTGATCGAGGCGATGCCCACCCAGCCGGGCACCACCAGGCGGGCCGGGGCGCCGTGGTCCGGGGTCAGCGGCTCGCCGTTCATCTCGTACGCGAGCAGCACGTCGTCCAGCGCCTTGGCGATCGGCAGCGGGCGGCGCACCGGTCCGTAGTTGGTGCCGCCGGCGACGAAGTCCGGGTCCAGGCCGGTGGGCAGCACGTCCACCGCCGCCCCGGTCAGCCCCGCGGCCCGCAGCACCTCGGCCAGCCGGACGCCACGCCAGCTCGCCGAGCCGACGCCGCCGAGGGTCCACGGCGTACCCGGGACGGGCTGGTTCTGCTGGCCGGGGTAGTAGCTGCGGGCGTTGCCGGCACACTCGATCAGCGCGCTGATCCGGGTGGCCGACAGCTCCCGCAGGTCGTCCAGGCCGAACTCGACCGGGCGCCCGGCCGTCGGGGCACCGCGCAGACCGCTGCCGAAGAGCCTGAGGCGCCAGGTGCCGGGGTCGATCAGCGGGGTGCTGGTGTGGTTGCGGACGAAGAACCGCTCCACCGGCACGTGCCGATGGACGACGGCACGGCCGTCGGCGTCGCGGAAGGCGTCCCAGCGCGTCTCGGCGTTGGTGCCGCGCGGCACGAACCACTCGGCGGGCAGCGGTTTGACGATCCCGGGCACGGGCCCGGGCACGGGCACCGCCCCGGGCAGGGAGGAGTGTCGCCGGGGACGGGGAGCAGGTCGGGCAGCTCGCCGACGGCGATGGTCACCACGTCCTCGATCAGCTGGCCGTCGTGCTCGATGC
>NZ_JBIVVI010000248.1:0-8827 GCF_044757675.1 Kitasatospora sp. NPDC091257 | reverse complement strand
GTCAGCGACCCCCGCATCTCCCCCGACGGCACCACCCTCGCCTGGACCAGCTGGCTCGGCCTCACCCCCGAGGTGTGGACCGCCCCGGTCGACGGCGGCCAGGCGAGCCGGCTCAGCTTCTGGGGCAGCCATGACACCCGGGTGCGCGGCTGGCTGCCGAACGGCGAGGTCCTGGCCGTCACCTCCTACCACGAGCCCTTCGGCCACTACACCTGGGCGCACGCCCTGCCGCCGGACGGCTCCCCCGGTCGCCGGATGCCCTGGGGGCCGGTCGGCGACGCCCAGATGAACCACGAACGGACCGTGCTGCTCACCGGCGCCGCCCCGCACGCGCCCGCCGCCTGGAAGCGCTACCGGGGCGGCGCCACCGGCCGGCTCTGGGTGGACGGCGAGCGGATCCTGCCCGAGCACACCGGGCACCTCGCCGCCCCCATGCCGGTCGCCGGCCGGGTCGCCTTCCTCTCCGACCACGAGGGCATCGGCAACCTCTACTCCTGCCGCCCCGACGGCACCGACCTGCGCCGCCACACCGACCACGCCTCCTACTACGCCCGCGAGGCCGCCACCGACGGCACCCGGATCGTCTACCAGCACGCCGGCGACCTCTGGCTGCTGGACGGCCTGGACGCCCCCGCCCCGCACCGGCTGCGCGTCCCGCTCGGCGGCGCCCGGGCCGGCCGCCGCCCGTACCAGGTCGGCGCCGCGAGCCAGGTCAAGGACCTCGCCTGCGACCAGACCGGCCGGGCCGGGGTGATCACCGTACGCGGCAGCCAGTACTGGCTCACCCACAAGGACGGCCCGGCCCGCGCGCTCGCCGACACCCCCGGAGTGCGCACCCGGCTGCCGGTGGTGCTCGGACACACCGGCGAGGCGGCCTGGATCACCGACGCCGAGGGCGCCGACGCGATCGAGGTGATGCCGCTGCCCGGCCACGCCGAACCTCCGGGCCACGCCGGGCCGCGGAAGCACCACCACCGGGTGCTCGCCGCCGGACGGATCGGCCGCGTCCTGGAGCTCACCGCCTCCCCCGACGGCAGCCGGCTCGCCGCCACCACCTCGGACGGACGACTGCTGCTGGTCCGCGCCGCCGACGGCGAGGTGCGCGAACTGGCCGCCTCCGGCTACGGGCCGGTCTCCAGCGCCCGCTTCTCCCCCGACTCGCACTGGATCGCCTGGTCCGAGCCGGTCGCCGGGCGTTCACTGCGCCGCATCCGGCTCACCCGCACCGACGCGCCGTCCTCGACCACCGACGTCACCGACGGCCGGTTCGAGGACGAGCAGCCGGTGTTCACCCGGGACGGCCGCTACCTGGCCTTCCTGTCCTGGCGCGGCTTCGACCCGGTCCACGACGTGCACACCGGCGACCTCTCCTTCCCGCTCGGCTGCCGCCCGTACCTCGTCCCGCTCGCCGCCGACACCCCCTCGCCGTTCTCCGCCCCGGCCGAGGACGGCGCCCCGCACCACGACGGCGACGGCACCGTCCGGGTCGACCCGGACGGCATCGGCGAGCGGCTGCTCCAGTTCCCGGTGATCGCCTCCAAGTACTCGGCCACCGACGCGGTGCGCGGCGGCCTGGTCTGGCTGCGCTGGCCGATCTCCGGCACCCTCGGCCAGACCTTCGCCAGCCCGGAGGACACCTCGGGCCGCCCCTCGCTGGAGCACTTCGACCTGGCCCGGGGCACCCGCAGCACCGTGGTCGACAAGCTGGACGGCTACGCGGTCTCCGGGGACGGCGGCTCGATCGCGGTCTACTCGGCCGGGACGCTGCGGGTGATCCCGGTCGGCGCCCCCTCCGCCGGGACCACCGTCGACCTGCGCCGGATCACCCACACCGTGCACCCGGCCGCCGAGTGGCGCCAGGCCTACCACGAGGCGGCCCGGATCGTCCGGGACCAGTTCTGGGACGAGCGGATGTCCGGCCTGGACTGGCCCGCGCTGGTCGCCCAGTACGAGCCGCTGCTGGACCGGGTCTGCTCCCCCGACGACTTCGCCGACCTGCTGCGCGAACTCCTCGGCGAACTCGGCACCTCGCACGCCTACGTCACCCCGTCCCGGCGCGCCGAGGGCCCCACGCTCGCCCAGCAGCCGCTCGGCCTGCTCGGCGCCAACGCCCGCCACGCCCCCGACGGCCGCTGGCTGGTCGACCGGGTGCTGCCCGGCGAGACCTCCGACCCGCGCGCCCGCGCCCCACTGGCCGCCCAGGGCGTCCGGGACGGCGACGAGTTCCTGGAGATCGGCGGCCGCCCGGTGGACCCGCTGCGCGGACCGCTGCCGCTGCTGGCCGGCACCGGCGGCAGCACGCTCGAACTGGCCCTGCGCAGCGGCCCGGACGGCCCGGTGCGGCGGATCGTGATCACCCCGCTGACCGACGAGCGGCCCATCCGCTACCAGGACTGGGTGACCAGACGACGCGCCCTGGTGCGGGAGTTCAGCGACGGGCGGTGCGGCTACCTGCACATCCCGGACCTCGGCGGCTCCGGCTGGGCACAGTTCAACCGGGACCTGCGGCGCGAGCTGGACAAGCCCGCGCTGGTCCTGGACGTCCGCGGCAACGCCGGCGGCAACGTCTCCGAACTGGTGCTGGAGAAACTCTCCCGGCACGTCCTGGCCTGGGACTTCAGCCGGGACCGCCGACCGGTGCGCTGGCCCCGGCACGCACCGCGCGGACCGCTGGTGGCACTGGCCGACGAGGCCACCAGCTCGGACGGCGACGTGATCATCGCGGCGATCAAGCTGCTCGGGCTCGGCCCGGTGATCGGCACCCGCACCTGGGGCGGGGTGGTCGGGATGAGCGGGCGCCACACCCTCGGCGACGGCACCCAGATCTCGGTGCCGAAGAACGCCTCCTGGTTCGGCGGCGGGCTGGGCTGGTCGGTGGAGAACCGGGGCGTCGAGCCCGACGTGCACGTGCTGCGCACCCCGCGCGACTGGGCCCGGGGGCGCCATCCGGAGCTGGTCGCGGCCGTCCAGCTGGCCCTGGAGCTGCTGGAGGACGCGCCCGCCGCGGCGCCCCCGCCGGAGTCCACGCCCCGGCCGGACCTGCGGCGACCGCCGCTGCCGCCGCGTGCGGGGTGATCCCCGGGCTCAGCCCCAGGGGTCGCCCTCGGCGGTCATGTTCTCGGCGGCGCGCCGGTCGTCCTCCTCCTGGGCGAGCCGTTCCTGCTGCTCCCGGGTCCGCTCGACGTCGTTGCCGTACGCGTCGGCGGCCTCGTCGTGGGCGAGGGCGGCGCGCTGGGCGGCCTCCTGCCCGGTGGACTCGTGCTGCGGCCGGTGGAACAACCTGTCGAAGATGCCCATGACTCCTCCAAACGGGGTGGACGGGAGGTCGGAAGACCGGGCTGCCCCCACTCTCACACCGGGTGCCCACGGGCGCACCTTGAGCCTTTGGTCCCTGGTGGACGCGCCCAAGGACCGTAGCCGCGGGCCCTCGGCCGGGCGCAGATTGGGGCCGTCGGCGAAATCGACGCCACCCTCTGGAGCCCGCTGTGACCGTCGCACATCCCGGAAGCCACGCCCGGCGCACCGCCGAGGACCCGCACGACGGACCGCGCCGGCGGGTCGGCCCGCTGTCCGCGCTGGACGGCCGGCTGCCCGGCGCGCACGACCTGCTGCTGATGCAGTGCCCCAGCTCGCTGCGGCCCCTCGCCGGCGGCGAGCTGCCGCCGTGGGCGCGGGCGGTGCTGCGGGCGCACCCCTGGGTGACGGTCGGCCGGGCACCCGCCGTGGTCGGCAACCCGGTGGACCTCCCGCACCCGCAGCGCTGCACCCGGGACCCGGAGGCGGCGCCCGAACTGTGGTTCCCGGTCACCGTGCGCGGCCCGCGCCCCGGACAGCGGATGGACGCGCTGGCCCCCTGGGCGGCGGTGGCCCGGACGCTGCGGCCCGAGCAGCTGGTCGAACGGCGCGAACGGCTGGCCCCCGAACGGCTGGCCGGCATCCCGGCGCTGGCCCTGCTGCCGGAGGTCGGCCGGCTGGTGGCGGACCACCGGCTGCCCTGGGGCCCGATCGGCGCGGTCGGCTACGAGCTGGGCAGCGGGGTGCCGGTGAGCGGACCGCTCAGCCCGCTGCGGCTGGTGCTGCGCTGCCCGCAGCCGATCAGCCGGCGCGACGCCCTGCAGCTGCGGCGGGCGCTGACCAAGCTGCCGGCCCCCGTGCAGGCCGAGCTGGAGACCCGGCACGGCTCGGTCCAGCTGGCCGAGTACGCCTCCGGCGCCCACAGCCTCACCCTGCTCACCCCGGACGGCCCCCGCGAGGTCCGTGACCCGTGGTTCCCCCGGGGCCCGTTCGTCTGAGCGGCCGGACCGGTCGGGCGGCTCCCGCCGGGGCCGGGGCAATCTCGGAGTTGGCGCGAGGGCGCGGCACCCGGGACGATGGAGCGTCCTCCGACCGTCCCGGACAAGGGAGTTGCCCCGTGCCGCACATCACCATCGACAACGGACAGCCGGGAATCAGCGGGCTGCTGGCGCTGCGCCCGGACACCGCGGCCCCGCTGGGGATGCTCGCCAACGCGCTGCTGCGGGACCCGGCCCCGATGAGCCGGGGCGAGCGCGAGCTGGTCGCCGCCTACGTCTCCCGGCTCAACGGCACCCGCTTCTGCGAGGGCTCCCACAGTGCCTTCGCCGCGGCGCAGTTGGACGGCGGCGAGGACCTGGTGAAGGCGGCCCTGACCGATCCCTCGGCCGCGCCGCTCACGGAGCGGATGCGGGCCCTGCTGCGGATCGCGGCGGAGGTGCAGAAGCAGGCCGCGCCGGTTTCGAAGGAGGCGGTGGCCGCCGCCCGCGCGGCCGGCGCCGGTGACACCGAGATCCACGACACCGTGCTGATCGCCGCCGCGTTCTGCATGTACAACCGGTACGTCGACGGCCTGGCCACCGACCTTCCCGAGGACCCGGGCTACTACGCCGAGGGCGCGAAGCGGATCGTCGACTCCGGCTACGCCCGCGGGAACTGAGCAGCGGGGACCGGACCGCCGGGCGGCGCCGTCCTCGGACGACGCCGCCCGGCGGCGTTCGCGCGCCGCGCCCGGTGCGTTCGGCCGTCAGCCGGTGACGCTCGCCGCACCCGTCTCCAGGTGGCCGGTGAAGCGCTGGGACCAGCTGCTGTCGGCGTCCACCGTGACGGTGAAGTCGTACCAGCCGTTGTTGTACGCGACCGCGTTGAAGAAGTCGCTGACGCTGCCGCCGGCCGGGACCTGGTACGTCCAGGGGCCGTCCGTCCGGTAGTTGTTCGAGGCGATGGTGAAGGTCACCGCCGTGCTGCCGGAGTTGGCCAGCTCGAACCGGAGCGCGAGCTTCCCCGCCCCCGGCTCGACCGCGTACGAGGCGGTGACGGCCGCGTTCCTGCCCGCCTTGGTGAGGTCGCCGGTGAAGCGGCGCAGGAAGCGGTTCGGGCCGACGACGGTCAGGTCGTACTTGCCGTTGCCGAAGCCGTTGGTGCCGCAGTTGAAGAAGTCGGTGACGGGGCTGCCGGAGTCGACGGTGTACTGCCAGGGGCCGCCGCTGCGGTAGGCGTTGGCGTAGGCGGCGAAGTGGGAGGCCCGGGCGGCGCCGTCGTTGGTCATCTTCACCCAGACGTGCATGACGCCGCCGGCGTCGGCGTCCCAGTGGTCCAGGTTGGCGTTCGGCTGGTACGGCAGGGCGCGCGCGGGCCGGGTACCGGACTCCTGCACCGGCAGCTGGTTGTTCACCGGGGCCGGGTTGGGCAGCGGGCCGCAGGCGGACAGGCCGATGGTCTGCGAGGTGTCGGGCAGCGCGGGCAGGCCGTACACCGGGTGGGCGAAGTCGAACACGCTGGTCAGGTCGCCGCAGACGCGGCGGCGCCAGTCGCTGATGCTGGGACAGGCGGCGGGCTTGCCGAGGGCGGCCGTCCAGACCTCCAGGAAGCGCAGCACCGAGGTGTGGTCGAAGGTCTCGGAGTTGACCCAGCCGCCGCGGGTCCAGGGCGAGACGGCGATCAGCGGGACGCGGAAGCCGAGGCCGATGTTGGTGCCGTTGTAGAACTCGCCCGGAGTGCCGGCCGGGGCGGCCGGCGGCGGGACGTGGTCGAAGAAGCCGTCGTTCTCGTCGTAGTTGAGGAACAGCACGGTGGAGTTGAAGACGTTCGGGTCCGCGTTGAGCGCGTCTATCACCATGTGGACGAAGTGCGCGCCGTCGGCCGGGGTGGCGTACGGGTGCTCGGAGGAGGCCTGGTCGGCGACGATCCAGGAGACCTGCGGGAGGGTGCCGGCCAGCACATCGGCCTTGATCGCGGCGGCGATGTCGTCCGGGGTCCTCCCGGTGACCTTGGGCACCGAGCCCATGCCCTTGACCGCCAGCGGGCTGCCGGCCGGGGCGCCGGTGAAGTTGGTGAAGTACGCCAGGGCGTTGTCGCCGTAGTTGTCGGCGGCGTTCTGGTAGACCTTCCAGCTGACGCCCGCCGTCTCCAGCGCCTCGGCGTAGGTCTGCCAGCGCAGGCCCTTCTCGTCGCCGCCGTCGTAGGCCGGGCCGCCCGCGGCGCCGGACGGGTCGATCTGTCCGGACCAGTGGTAGGTGCGGTTGGGGCCGGTCGCGCTCAGCACGGAGCAGTGGTAGGCGTCGCAGATGGTCCAGTTCTCGGCCAGCGCGTAGTGGAACGGGATGTCCTGGCGGGTCAGGAAGCCGAGCGTGCGGACGTTGCCCTTGGCGGCGACCCAGGAGTCCAGCTTTCCGCCGTTCCAGGCCTTGTGCTGGTCGGACCAGCCGTGGCTGAGGTCCCCGTTGCACTGGGCGAGGCGCTCGGGGTCGGCACCGCCGGCCGGCTTGGTCTGGCTGAACTGCCACGGGTACTGGCGGCCGAACAGGCCGTTGGGCTGGTTGAAGACGCTGTAGCCGCCGGATATCTGGATCGCGCTGCGGTCGGCGAAGCCGCGCACGCCGCGCAGCGTGCCGAAGTAGTGGTCGAAGCTGCGGTTCTCCTGCATCAGGATCACCACGTGCTGGGCGTCGGTGATGGTGCCGGTCGTGCCGAGCGCGGTGGTGGCGGCGGTCGCGGCCGTGCCGCCCGGGGCGGCCCCCGCGGCGGCACCGGTGCCGGCCACCGCGAGGCCCGCCGCGGCGGCACCGGACAGCGTGACGAACTTCCTACGACTCAACTCGGCCATCAGCCCGGCCCGTCCCTTCGCTGGCGATGTTGTGCACACAAGTCGGAGCTCACTCGATCGCGCAGCAGTCTCCACCGCGCGCGAAGCGGCCCACCAGATGCGTGCGACAGGATTGGCGGACTGTTCGTCGGGGCGTCACCGAGCGACGCCCGGCTGAACGGGCGAAGGGGGCCGGGTGCTCAGCGGTCCTTGACCTCGATCCCCAGCGCGTGAGCGAACTGCGGTGCCAGCTCCATCAGTTGGAGGGAGCTGATGACCGCGCCGCGCAGCCCCTGGTGGCCGTCGGCCAGGCCGAGCCGGACGGCTCCGCGCAGGTCCGTCCGGCTCAGCGTCGCGCCGCGCAACCGGACCTCCTCCAGGGTCGAGCCGGGGAAGGACACCCCGGTCAGCTTCGCCCCGCCGAAGTCCACGTCGCGCAGCAGGCAGTCCTCGAACACGACGTCCCGCAGGACCGCCGAGCGCAGGTTGACCGCCTCCAGCTTGCAGCCCCGGAACACCACCCGGCGCAGCGCCGCGCCGTACCCGGCGACCCCGGCGAGCACCCCGCCCGCGAAGGAGCTGTCCTGCCACTCGGAGTCGCTCAGGTCGCAGGCGACCCAGCGGCCGGCCTGCACCCACACCTCGTTGAACCGGGCCTGGCGCAGCTTGACCCCGCTGAGCGCGACACCGGTGAAGGCGCACTCCAGGAAGGCCGCCCCGGCACCCGACTCGTCGGTGTGCTCGCCCCCGTCGAAGTGCGCGGTGTCGTACCGCTCGTCGCTGCGCAGCGGCCCGGTGTGCGGGCGCAGCAGCTCGGCGTACGGGAGGTCGGCGAGCCGGTCGGGGACGGCACGGGACATGGCGGTGACTCCTGACGGTCGGGGGCGGAGGGGTCTCGCCCGCATGCTCGCACGCGGCACCGACAACGCCCGGCAGCGACAACGCCCGACAGCGACGACACCCGGCACCCGGCGTCGCCCGGCAGCAGCGCCCGACGCCTCCCCGACACGGCGGTGCCCCGGACCGGCCGCCTCGGCGCGGCCGGTCCGGGGCGTTCACCGCTCGGGTCAGCCGCGCACCCAGAGCGAGTTGACGCGGGTGCGCTCGGCGCTGTTCGGGTACGGGTTGGTGCAGGAGGTGCCGGGGCCGCCGCCCGACATCAGCTCGCTGCACGGACCGGAGTAGTGGTCCGGCAGGCCGAGCACGTGCCCGGTCTCGTGCGCCACCACGCGCACCGAGCTGTACTGCTGGTTCTGCTGGTAGTCGAGGAAGACGTAGCCGCGCCCGTGGCCGTCGGTGCTGGCGTAGGAGCCGCGGCTGTCGTTGCCCTCGTAGTAGCGGAAGTCGGCGGCCGAGCCGGACCGCAACTGGACGTTGGCGACCGAACCGTTCCAGATCTGCGCGGCCTGGGATATCTGGTTGCGGAAGGACGGGGCGGAGCTGGCGTCGTAGGTGACGGTGACGGTCGCCAGGCCCGGGTTGGCGGCCTGCTTGGCCTTGGCGGAGGCCATCACGGCCTGGAAGAAGGCCTGGTTGTTCGCGGCCTCCGCGGCCGAGCCGGCGTACGTCGAGGCGGTGTAGCCCTGCACGGCCGGGGCGGCCGGGGCCGCGGCGGCGGCCGTGGTGGGCAGGACGGCGAGGCCGGCCGCGAGGGCGAGGCCGAGGGTGGCGGACAGCACGGATCGCTTCATGTGGGGGCTCCGATTCCTGAGGTGACGTGGCCGGTTGGGG
>NZ_JBIVVI010000247.1:0-8857 GCF_044757675.1 Kitasatospora sp. NPDC091257 | reverse complement strand
TTCAGAGTTGTGCTCTTCCGTTCTGCGGGCGGACCACCTCCCCGAACCGGCCCCGCCGGCCGACCCCGGCGGCGGGGCCCCGGCTTCACCGGCCCGGCCCGGCCCGCTCACGCCCCGCGCAGCAGCTCGCACAGGGCCCGGACGGCCCCGGCGAAGGCGTGCTCCGGCGGGGTGGCGTAGCCGATGACCAGGGCGGGCGGGGCTTCGGCGGTGGCCGGGGTGACGCGGTGCCGGGCGAGGCCGCCGAGGGAGAGACCGGCCTGCTGGGCACGGGCGACGAGTTCGGCTTCCGGGGTGGAACCGGGCGGCAGCTGGAGCACGGCGTGCAGGCCGGCCGCGATGCCGGTGACCCGGACGTGCGGGGCGTGTTCGGCGAGCGCCGAGACCAGGTGGTCGCGCCGGCGCCGGTAGTGCAGGCGGCAGCGCCGCACGTGGCGGTCGTAGGTGCCGGAGGTGATCAGTTCCGCCAGCGTCAGCTGGTCCAGCACCGGGGACATCGTGTCGGCCAGCGCCTTGAGCCGGGCGACCGGCTCGACCAGCGCGTCCGGCAGGGCCAGCCAGGCCAGCCGCAGGCCCGGTGCGAGGCTCTTGGCGGCCGTTCCGGCGTACACCACCCGCTCCGGGTCCAGCGCCTGCATGGCGCCGAGCGGCTGCCGGTCGTAGCGGAACTCGCCGTCGTAGTCGTCCTCGACGACGTACCGGTCGTGCTCCCGCGCCCACCGCACCGCCTCCGCCCGCCGGTCGGCGGAGAGCGCCGCGCCGGTGGGGTACTGGTGGGCCGGGGTGAGCAGGACGGCGCCCGCCCGGCTGTCGAGCCGGTCGACCAGGGCGCCGTCCGCGTCCAGCGGCACCGGGGCGGTGGCGAGCCCGGCGGCCCGGGCGACCGCGTGCTGCGGCGGCAGCCCGTACTCCTCGACGGCCAGAACGCGGGCGCCGCGTTCCCGCAGGGCGGCGCAGAGCAGGCCGAGGCCCTGGGTGACGCCGGTGCAGACGAGCAGGTGGTCGGGGTCGGTGCGGACGCCGCGGACCCGGGCCAGGTAGTGGGTGAGCGCCTGCCGCAGTTCGATCCGGCCGAGTGGGCTGCCGTAGTCGAGGGCCTCGTGCGGTGCGGTGGCGAGGGCGCGGCGGGCGGCGGCGAGCCAGGCGGTGCGGGGGAAGAGCGAGAGGTCGGGCCGTCCGGACATCAGGTCGTACCGGGCGGTCGGGCGCCTCGGCGACGGTCGGGGGGCCGGCCGCCGGCCCTGGGGTGGTTCCGGCGCGGCCCGTCGGGCGACGGTGGTTCCGGAGCCCTGCCGGGAGCTGAGCCAGCCTTCCGCGGTGAGCTGGCCGTACGCCTCGACCACGGTGTTGCGGGCGATCCCGAGGTCCTCGCCGAGCGCCCGGGAGGACGGCAGCCGGGTGCCGGGGGCGAGCCGCCCGTCCTGGACGGCCTCGCGCAGCGCGTCCTCCAGGGCGGCCCGCAGTCCGGCGCCGGCGGCCCGCCGCTCGGTGAGGTCCAGGTGCAGGTCGCCGCCGAAGGTGGTCCAGGAGGTGGTCCGGGAGGTGCTCACAACCCCCATTCTCGCGTGGCGGGGCGGCGGGATGCCGGACGTCGTCGGGGACGGCCTTGCCCGAGCGGTCGGCGATCCGGGTGGTGGTCATGGTGTCCTCCCGGTCGGTTAGCGTCCGTCACTGGACCGACGGATCCCGACGCGAGGATGTGACAGGGTGAGCGAGGAAATCCCCCCGGCCGAGTCGACCGAACCGGCCGAGCCGGCCGAACCGGCCAAGCCTGCCGAACCCGCCGAACTGGCCGAACTGGCCCGGCGTTTCGAGGCGGAGCGCCCCCAACTGCGGGCGGTGGCCTACCGGATGCTCGGGTCGATCGCCGAGGCCGAGGACGCCGTCCAGGAGGCCTGGCTGAAGCTGGGCCGCAGTGACGCGGGCGGGGTGCGCAACCTCGGGGCCTGGCTCACCACGGTCGTCGGCCGGGTCTGCCTGGACCAGTTGCGCTCCCGCGCCTCCCGCCGGGAGGACCCGATGCCCGAGCAGGAGGACCGGGTGCGGCTGCCGGACCCGGTGGTCAGCGGGCTGTCGGCGCTGGACCCGGTGCACGAGGTCCTGGTCGCGGACTCGGTCGGGATCGCGCTGATGGTGGTGCTGGAGACGCTCTCCCCGGCGGAGCGGGTGGCCTTCGTGCTGCACGACATGTTCGAGGTGCCCTTCGACGGGATCGCCGAGGTGCTGGGCCGCACCTCCGCCTCCACCCGGCAGCTGGCCAGCCGCGCCCGCCGCCGGGTCCAGGGCGCCACCCCGGCCGCGGACTCCGACAACGCCCGCAAGCGCACGGTGGTGGAGGCCTTCCTGAGCGCCGCCCGGGGCGGCGACTTCGGCGCCCTGCTGACCGTGCTCGACCCGGACGTGGTGGCCCGGTCGGACGGCGGCACGCTGGTCCCGAGCGCGCTGCGCCGCGGTGCGGCGGACGTCGCCTCGCAGGCGATCACGTTCGCCCGCTTCGCCGCCGAGGGCCGGATCGTCCTGGTCAACGGCTCGCCCGGGGTGGTGTCCTTCGCCGAGGGCCGTCCGCTGTCGGTCATGTCGTTCACCGTCCACGGGGGCCGCGTCACCGCGATGGACATCCTCACCGATCCCGTCCGCCTGGCCGCCCTGGGCCTCACGGCGTGACCGGTCGGGCCGCCCGGCCGGCTGCCGGGCGGCCCGGGCCGGGGATCAGGCCAGCCCGCCCGCGGCCCGGAGGTTCTGTCCGGTGAGCCAGCGCCCTTCGGGCCCGGCCAGGAAGGCGACGACGTCGGCGATGTCCTCGGGCCGGCCGAGGCGGCGCAGCGGGGTGAGGCCGGCCACGCGGTCGAGGGCCTCGGGCGGGTTGGTGCCGCGCAGCAGGTCGGTGTCGGTGGCGCCGGGCGAGACGGTGTTGACGGTGATCCCGCGCGGACCCAGTTCGACGGCGGCCACGGCGGTGAGCTGCTCGACGGCGCCCTTGCTGGCGGCGTACGCGGCGATGCCGGGGACGGGCCGGACGGTGTTCACCGTCGAGATGTTGACGATCCGTCCGCCGTCGCGCATCCGGCGGGCGGCGTAGCGGACGGTGGTGAAGGCGGCGCGGGTGTTGACCGTGAACACGGCGTCGAGGTCCGCGTCGGCCAGCTCGGCCAGCGGGGTCGGGGTGAAGGAGCCGGCGGCGTTGTTCACCAGGACGTCCAGCCCGCCGAGCCGCTCCTCGGCCTCGGCCATCAGCCGCTCGGCGGCACCGGCCTCGCCGAGGTCGGCCCGCAGCGCCCAGGCACGGCCGCCCTCGGCCTCCACGGCACGGACCACCTCGGCGGCGGCCCGCTCGTCGTGGGCGTAGCCGAGGACGACCTGCGCGCCGTCGCGGGCCAGCCGCCGGACGACGGCCCGCCCGATGCCCCGCGAGCCGCCCGTGACGACCGCCGCCTTCCCCGTGAGCGGGGCCGGCCCGCCCTGTTCCTCAACCACGTTTCCTCCACGTCCTGTTCGCCGTCGTTTCCCGGGCCACTGTCGCACGCGCGCGCTAGGGTGCCGCCCATGGCGACCTTCGTACTGGTGGCGGGCGCCTGACTCGGGGCGTGGGCGTGGGCGTGGGACGAGGTGGCGGCGCAACTGCGCGAGGCCGGGCACGGGCCGATGTTCTCCCGGCCGGCCGAGCTCGCGCAGGCCCCGGCCGGGGCGGTCCGGGCGGCTCAGAGCGACAGGTAGACCGCGCTGCCGACGCCGGCCAGGAAGCAGTAGAGCGCGAACGGCGTCAGGCTGCGGGTCTCGAAGTACCTGGTGAGGAAGCGCACCGAGACGTAGCCGGCCACGAAGGCGGCGAGGCTGCCCGCGAGGACCGGGCCGAGCACGCCGGAGTTCTCCGGCTTGAACAGCTCCGGCACCTTCAGCACCGAGGCGGCCAGGATGACCGGGGTGGCGAGCAGGAAGGAGAACCGGGCCGCGTCCTCGTGGTGCAGTCCGCGCAGGATGCCGGCGCTCATGGTGACGCCGGAGCGGCTGATGCCGGGGAACAGCGCGAGGATCTGCGCGGCGCCGATCCAGGCGCCCTGCCCGTAGCCGAGCCGGGTCAGCCGGTGGTCGGAGGCGATCGCCGGGTCCACGCCCGGCTCGTCGTCGGCGGCGGCGGTGATGCGTCCGGCTCGGCGGCGGCCGGTGCCGCCGCGCTTGAGCCGCTCGGCGCCGAGCAGCACGAGGCCGTTGAGGGCGAGGAAGACCGCAGCCGGGACGGGCTTGCCGAGCGCGTTGCGCAGGGCCTTCTCCAGCACCAGGCCGGCCACGCCGACCGGGATGGTGGAGAGGACGAGCAGCCAGGCGAGCCGCTCGTTGCGGGTCTGAACCCGGCGGTGCCGGATCGAGCCGAACAGCCCGTCGACCACCCGGACCCAGTCCTTGCGGAAGTAGACCACCAGCGCGAGCGCGGTGGCCAGGTGCAGGGCGACCAGGGCGGCGAGGTACGAGGAGCCCTCGGCGGTCATGTCGAGGTCGTGCTGGATCCTTCCGCCGACCAGGGCGGGCAGCAGGATGCTGTGGCCGAGGCTGGAGACCGGGAAGAGTTCCGTCACACCCTGGAGCAGGCCGACGCCTATCGCTTCCGGGTAGGTCAGGGTCGACATCGCGCACCTTCGCTCGGGGGTCGGTGGCCGCCCGGATCCGGGGCCGTCGCGAAGCTACTACGGGCATGTAGACGTTCGCCAACCCCGCCGTCGGAAGTTCACCGACCGTACGGCTGCGCGACACCGGGGCCGAAATGACCGATCAGCGCCGCCGCCACGGAGGCCAGGACGGTGGCGGACGGGACGGTCCGGTGCGCGGCGTCGCCGAACAGCACGAGGGCGGTCACCGCGGCCGGTGTGCCCGCCAGCGGCAGGGCGACGGTCAGCGCGGCGAGCAGGCGGCGGCGGGGGCGGGGCGCGGGGTCCGGGTGGGTCACGGCGGTCTCCTTCGGCTCGACCCGCGCCACGATGCCGCCTCCCGCAGCGTCAGGTGCAAGTCCTTTTCCGCCGCCGCCGACGTGGGGCCGGCTGCCGTCAGCCCGCCGTCAGGCCGCCACCACCCGCCGCCACCCCGGCCCGTCCGCGGCCACCGGCGCGGCCGCGAAGTCGTAGCGCAGCAGGTCCGGTCCGAGCGCGAGCAGTGAGATCGAGGAGGACCCCCAGATCCGTCCGTCGCCGAAGTCCCGCCGCTGGACCAGCGCGGCGTCCGCGTCCGGGGCGAGCCCGTCCCCGGCGACGATCGGCAGCCACCCGCCCCAGGCCGCCTCGGCCGGTCCGTCGGCGGTCGGCCCGGGCCGGGGCACGGCGGTGAAGCGGGACCGGAAGTGGGCGGCCCGCGCGGCCATCAGGGCGCGGATCCGCTCGGAGGCGGTCCGGCCGGCCGCCAGGCCCTCCAGCCCGTCGTTGAGCACCACGCTCAGGCCGGACGGCAGTTCGCGCTCCTCCAGCCGCCCGCCGGCCCAGCTGAACACCCGGGCGCCGTCGGCCCGGGCCAGGACGAGGTGGAACGGGTCGTACGGGGTGAGGTCGAGGTGGCCGATCCCGCCCTCCCGGAGGGCGGTGAGCGGCAGCCGGCCGCGGGTGCGCCGGGCGTCGGCGGGGGCGAGCGGGCCGAAGCCGTTCAGCAGGCAGGCGGCGGTGCGCCGGCCGGGGTCGAGGGCCAGCCAGGTGCCGCCGGCCGCGAGGTCCAGTCCGCCGAGCAGTTCCGGACGGTCCGGCCAGTGGTGGCCGGGCGGCAGCCAGGCGCGGCCCAGGTACTCGTCCCGGACGGACAGCAGCAGCACCGGGACGGCCGCTCCGGGCTCGATGCTGACGAACGCCGTGCACACGACCGTGCCCCCTGACCTCGACCTTCGGCGACCTCCTGCCGACGATCCCCTGCCAGCGATCCTCGCACGGTCGTTCGTACGCCGGAAGTGGCCGGGACGTGCCCGGGAAGTGGCCCAAGGAACGGGTGGCCGAACGCACCAGGACGCCAGGCCACCGCGCTCCTAGGCTGGCGGCCATGACGACGAACGAGACGACGGCCGCGACGACCGGCACGCACGGAGCCCCGGTGCCCGCCCCCGAGCAGCGCCTGCTGATGCACAAGCTCGCCCCCGCCTACTACCAGGCGATGATCGCCGTGGACCGGGCCTCCCGGGAGGGCCTCGACCCGGTGATCGCCGAGCTGGTCAAGGTGCACGCCTCGATGATCAACGGCTGCGCCTTCTGCATCGACATGCACTCCACCGACGCCCGCAAGCACGGTGAGCAGGACCACCGCCTGGTCTCCCTGCCGGCCTGGCGCGAGACCCCGTGGTTCACCGCCCGCGAGCGCGCCGCCCTGGCCCTCACCGAGTCGGTCACCCTGCTGACCCAGGGCCACGTGCCGGACGCCGTGTACGCGGAGGCCGCCGAGCGGTTCGACGAGACCGAGCTGGCCCAGCTGATCGCGCTGATCGCCACCATCAACGCCTGGAACCGGATCGGCGTGTCCACCCGCATGAGCCCGGCCGCCAAGTGAGTGCCGCGGACCCCGCCGTCCGGCGGGAGCGGGCCCGGCTGCTGCGCGAGCTGCACCGCCCGGGCGAGCCGCTGGTGCTGGCGAACGCCTGGGACGTGCCGAGCGCCCGGCTGGTGGCCGCCGCCGGGGCGCGGGCGGTGGCGACGGCCAGCGCGAGCGTGTCCTGGTCGCTGGGCAGCGCGGACGGCGGCGGCGCCGACCCCGAGCAGGTGCTGGCCCGGACCGCCCAGGTGGTCCGCGCGGTCGACCTGCCGGTCACCGCGGACCTGGAGGGCGGCTACGCGGACACCGCCGCCGGCGTCGGCGGGACGGTCGCCGCGCTGATCGCCACCGGCGCCGTCGGGGTGAACCTGGAGGACGAGGGCCGTCCCCCGGAGGAGGCCGCCGAGCGGATCGCGGCCGCCCGGGCCGCGGCGGACGCGGCCGGCGTGCCGCTCTTCGTCAACGCCCGCACCGATGTCTTCCTGCACGGGATCGGCGCCCCGGAGGGTCGGTTGGACGACGCGGTGCACCGGCTGCGGGCGTACGTCGCGGCGGGCGCGGACGGGGTGTTCGTCCCCGGGGTGGCCGACCCGGAGACCATCGCCGCCCTGGTCGCGGCCGTCCCGGCGCCGCTGAACGTGCTGGCCGGTCCCGGCTCCCCGGCGGTCGCCGAACTCGCGAAGCTCGGCGTGGCCCGGATCAGCCTGGGCCCGGGTCTGGCCGAGGTGGCGTACGCGGCGGTCCGCCGGGCCGCGCGGGAGGTGTACGGGAGCGGCACGTTCGGCGCGTTCGCCGAAGGGCTGAGCTACCCGGAGCTCAACCGGCTGTCCGCGGGCTGAGCGCCCCGCGGCCCGGGTGCCGCGCGTCGAGTGCCGTGGGCGGCCGACCGTTCGGGGGTCGGCCGGCCGCCCACGGGCCGGTCGCCGGGCGGGTGCGCCACCGGGCCGTCCGGTCACCCGGCCACCGACCACCCGGTCACCTGATCGCCGGATCAATCAGTTGAGGACGTGTCCGCTGAGCCCCGGGTGGTCCAGCTGGTTGGTCCCGATCGCCTCGATCTCGTTGGCCGGCTTGCCGACCAGCGGGAGCGTGCCCACGGTCCTCAGGGCGAGGTCGGCGGGAGAGACTTCGAGCCCGTCGGTGAGCCCGCCGGTGACGTCCGGCGAGGAGGCGGTCTGGGTGGCGGCGCAGGCCGCCGGGGCGGCGAGGGCGAGGCCCGCCATGGTGAGGGCGGCCAGGGTGGCGAGTTTCTTCATGCCCTGGCGAACGACCCGGACCGCCCTCAGGTCACCGGCCGGCTCGGACCGTCACCCACAGGGTGCGCACGCTGTTGCTGACGAACGAGGCGATCGGCTCGTTCGTCCGCCCCTGCGCCGGGGCCAGCCCGGGGAAGCGGGTGAACAGGTGCCGCAGCGCCGTCTCGGCCTCCAGCCGGGCGAGCCCGGAGCCGAGGCAGAAGTGCGGGCCGTGGCCGAGCGACAGGTGCTTGGCGGGCTGCCGGGTGAGGTCGAAGCGGTCCGCGTCCGGATGGTGCCCGGAGTCCCGTCCGGCCGCCGCGTACGAGGCCAGCAGCGCCTCGCCGCGCCGGATCACCACGTCGCCGACCGCGATGTCCTCGGTCGCGTAGCGCAGCGGGAACTGCCCGACCGGGGAGTCGTAGCGCAGGGTCTCCTCGACCACCGCCGACCACGGCTGTTCCCCGTCCAGGACGAGCCGCAGCTGGTCCGGGTGCGCGAGCAGGGCGCGGACGGCGTTGGTGATCAGGTTGAGCGTGGTCTCGTGCCCGGCGACCAGCATCAGCAGCAGGGTGCCGACCAGCTCGGCCTCGCTGAGCCGCTGCCGGTCGAGGGGGTGGCCGGCCTCGCGGACGGCGATCAGGTCGCTGGTCAGGTCGTTGCCGGGCTCGGCCCGCTTGGCCGCCACCACCGAGGCCAGCAGCGCGTTCAGGCCCCGCTGCGCGGCCAGGGCCGCCGCCGGGGTGGCCGAGCTGGAGACCATGGTGTCGGAGAGCTCGTGCAGTTCGTCCTGCTGCTCCAGCGCGAGGCCGAGCAGTTCGCCGATCACCTGCATCGGCAGCGGGTAGGCGAAGTGCCGCCGCAGGTCGAACGGGCCCTCCAGCTTCGCGACCTCGTCGAGCAGTGCGATCGTCCGGGCCTCGACGGCGGGGGCCAGGTCGGCGATCCGGCGCGGGGTGAAGGCCTGCGAGACCAGCCCGCGCAGCCGCCGGTGGTCCTCGCCGTCGGCGGTGACCATGCCGGGGACGGCGATGAAGTTGAGCAGCGGCCAGCCCTCCGGCAGCCGTCCCTCCCGGAAGGTGTTCCAGAGCCGGGCGTCCTTGCCGACCCGGGGGTCGGCCAGCAGCGACTGG
>NZ_JBIVVI010000246.1:0-8860 GCF_044757675.1 Kitasatospora sp. NPDC091257 | reverse complement strand
GACCACGAAGGTCCACCTCGCCGTCGACGGCCGGGGCCTGCCGCTGTCGATCGTGCTCACCCCGGGCAACGTCAACGACGCCACCGCATTCGGCCGGGTCCTTGACGGGATCCGTGTCCCGCGCGCCGCCACGGGCCGCCCGCGCACGACACCGGATCGCGTGCTGGGCGACAAGGCCTATTCCAGCAGGGCCATCCGCCACCTGCTGCGACGCCGGGGCGTCGCAGCCACGATCCCCGAGCGCCGCGACCAGGCGGCCAACCGCCGACGCCGAGGGCGCCTCGGCGGCCGGCCGCCAACGTTCGACAAGGAGATGTACCGCAATCGGAACGTGGTCGAACGATGCTTCGCCCGCCTCAAACAGTTCCGCGCCATCGCGACCAGGTTCGACAAGCTCGCCGACCGCTACCGCGCCGGAGTCGTCCTGGCCTCCCTAATCCTCTGGCTCCGCGAACCAACCAGATGATCATTTGTCAGACACGCCTTAGCGGACGATGACGACCTTGCCCGCGACGGTGCGCGACTCGGCCAGCGCAAGCGCGGCCGCGGCCTCGTCGAGGGGGAACTCTGCGGCGACCTGGGCGGTGAGCGTGCCGTCGGCGAGCAGGGCCAGCACCTGGGTGAGGTCCTCGCGCAGCCGGGCCCGGAAGGCCGCGGGGCGGCGCCTGCCCGCCCACAGGTTGTAGAAGTGCGCGGAGCGCCCGTTGGGGAGCAGGTTCCACAACGCCAACCGGGCGAACAGGTTCAGCACCGGGAGCCGCGAGTCGCCGGCCTCGTCCTTGGTGGCGGCGGTGCCGTAGGACACCAGGACCCCTCCGCGGCGAAGCAGTTGCCAGGACCGCGCCAGTCCGGCGCCGCCGACGTGGTCGAACACCGCGTCGACGCCGTCGGGTGCGAGTTCCCGGATGCGCTGGTACGCGTCCGGGTCGCGGTGGTCGACCGGGGTCGCACCGAGGGCGCGGACGGTGTCGTGGTGGCGCGCGGAGGCCGTGCCGATCACCGTGATCCCGGCGTGCCGGGCCAGTTGGACGAGGGTCGAGCCGACGCCGCCGTTGGCGCCGAGCACGACGATCGTCGCGCCCCGGGCCACCTTCGCCGTCCGGTGCAGCATCTGCCAGGCCGTCACGCCGTTGACGACCACGGTCTCGGCGTCGGCGGCCGTCACGCCGTCCGGCACGGGGACGGCGTCCGCGGCGTCGATCAGCAGGTGGCTGGCCCAGGCGCCGGTCTTGGTGACGGCGGCGAAGCGGCGCCCGGTCATCGCCGGGTCGACGCCGGGGCCGGTCGCGACCACCGTGCCGACCACGTCGTAGCCGGGCACGAAGGGGAAGGGCGGCTGGTCGTAGTACTTGCCGCGGCGCATCTGCTGCTCGGCGAAGGAGACGCCGGTGGCGTCCATCCGCAGCAGGACCCGGCCGTCGGTCGGCGGCGGGAGGTCGCGGGTGCGCAGCCGGAGGCCGTCCGGCTCGACCTCGCCCGGCAGGACGACCTCGATGGCGCGGGTGATGACGGCGTCGTTCATGGCGTGCTCCGTTCGGCTCAGCATTGCTTACGGCCGTAACGTTACGCGCGTAAGCTCACCGCACACAAGGGCTGTCGGCTGTAAGTTTTCACCTGTAAGCTCACGGCATGGGAAACGAATCGAGCACACTGTCCGCCCGCCCCCGCAACCGCCGGGGGGAGGGTGCCCGTCTCCGCGAGGACATCGTGGCCGCCGCGGTCGAGCTGCTCGACGAGACCGGTAGCGAGAGCGCCGTCACCCTGCGGTCCGTCGCCCGCCGGGTCGGGATCGCCGCCCCCTCGATCTACCGCCACTTCCCCGACCAGCCGGCCATCATGCTGGCCGTGGTGCAGCAGGCCTTCGACCAGCTGGAAGCACAGCTCCGCGCCGCCGTGGACGCGGCCGGCGAGGACCCCCGGGCACGTCTGCTCGCCTTCTGCCACGCCTACCTGGGCTTCTCCGAGGACCACCCGGAGCGCTACCGCACCATGCTCGGCGGCGTCTGGGTGCCCGTGCTCCAGGACACCGCCGTGACGCAGGAGGACATGGCCACCCTCGGCATGGCGCCCCTGCACCTGCTCGCCGATGTCCTGGCCGAGTGCGCCGCCGCCGGCCTGGCCGCCACCGACGACCCCTGGGCGGACGCCGTCGCCCTGTGGCTGGGCCTGCACGGGCTGGCCCACCAACGGGCGGTGACGATCGCCTTCCCCTGGCCCGAGGGCATCGCCGACCGGCTGATCTCCACGCTGGCGCACCTCAAGAGCCAAGGCCCGTCCGGTAATTGATCATGCGGCGGGTCGAGGCGCGGTGGCAGGCACGGGGGCGGCCGGACGGCGGCCCGGGGGCCGGGTCCTGCCGGTTCCCTGCGCACTCGATGCCCGTGTCGTCGATGAGCCCGTCCGAGCCGAGCTTGCGGTTCGTCACCAGGAGCGCCCACGTATCTCGCTGGCCGCCCCGGACGGGTCGGCCCTACGCTCCCGGGGTCAGGTGTTCCTCGAAGGGGTGGGCATGATTCGTAGTTCCACCGTCCGGGCCGTCAATGCGTTGACCGCGCGCTGGGCTGCCGCTCTGCCGGAAGGCGGCACGGCCTTCACCACCGCCGGGGTGTGGCCGCTGCTGGCTCTGCTGGCAGACGGCGCAACCGCCGCCGTCCGTACGGAACTTGCCGATGCCATCGGCATCCCGGCAGACCGGGCTGCGGGCGAGGCGCGGGGCCTGCTGGCCGCGATCGATGCGATGCCCGGCGTGCAAGGGGCGCTCGGCCTGTGGACCCACGAAGCTCTGCCGATCGAGCGGAGCTGGCTTGCCGCACTCCCCGAACGCGTCCACGGACAGCTCACCGGCGACGCGGCCTCGGATCAGGCTCGACTCGACGCCTGGGCGGCGACGTGCACCGGCGGACAGATCCCGTCGATGCCGGTGACCGTCGAGCCGGACACCCGACTGGTGCTGGCCAGCGCCCTTACGGTCCGCACCGACTGGATCCGCCCGTTCGAACCCGGCGGCCTGGAGGCGGCGGCCGGCCCGTGGCGGGGCAGGGACATGGCCGGCCTGTCCCGGGTCACCGCACTCCTCGACCGCGTGGGAGTCACCCAGACCCCGACAGGTCCCGTCACCGTGCTCCACGTTCTCGGCGCCCAGGGAATCGATGTCCACCTGTTCCTGGGGACAGAGGACGCCCTGCCAGGGCATGTGCTGGCGGCAGCGGTGCGGACCCTCGACAACCGGAGGACAGTACTCCCGGGCGGTGAACTCCCCTACGGCGCTCCGGGCCCCGGGCTGACGGTCGAGCGTGTTCCCAGCCTCGACGGCGAATCGAAGCTGGTGGTGGAAACCGTGCCCTTCACCATCACCGCCCGCCACGATCTGCTCAAGGACCCTGAGCTGTTCGGCCTCCGAACAGCAACGGACCGAACCCGAGGTCACTTCCCCGGCATCAGCGCCGAGCCGTTGGCGGTCGAGGCCGCCGCACAGACGGTGACTGCCACGTTCGGCGCTCGCGGCTTCCGTTCCGCGAGCGTCACTGCCCTGAGCCTGGCGGGCGCGGGGCTACCGCCGCGGTTCCGCTATCGCGCCCGCATGATCAGCGCTCGATTCGACCGGCCGTTCGGCTTCCTCGCCGTCCACCGCACCTCACGGCTCGTCCTGAACGCCGGCTGGATCACCGAACCCGAGGCCTTCGAGGAATCGTCCTGGGAATGGTGAGCCCGTGAAGCAACGGACGGCACGGGGCAGCGTCGGACGGTCGGGTGTCGTGTGAAGGACGCCCGCCCGAAGCGGCGCGAGTGCGGTGGTGTCGTGGCGGCGAAGGAGCTTGCTCGCCGACCGCTCCTCGGGGTCGTGGTGCCCGCCCGGCAGGTGGCCACCGCTGCGCAGCCGTTCCGCGAACGGCGCGACCGGCGCCTCCGGCCTTGCGCCTGCCCGAACAGCCGCGTGGATCCGACGCCACCACCTCGGACGACCGGCCCCACGAGGAGCGGACGCAACGCCGGCGGTGCCGCGTCGTGCGGCACCGCCGGGCGGGGCGAGGGGTCTGCGGCAACAGACGGGGCCTCGGGTGGTGCGTGGCGACCGTCCGGACCAAGGGATGGGCGCCGTGATGGGCGGCTCCGGGTGGGAGCGCCGCGACCAGCTTCGGCCCGGGGCGGGGTGTTGCCCAAGGAGGAAACTGTTTCGCAAACGAGACCGGATGCTCGTGCACAACGGCCGCCCTCGACCTGCGGGGCCGGCGGGGTTGTCCACCTCCCGCCGGTGCGGACGAAGCGGGTCGGGTCCCACGTCGGGCCAGCGCTGGAGTGCCCTCGGACGGTTTGTGAAAAACGGCCCGCCCCAGGCCATTGCGGCGCCGCGGGACGGCCGTGAAATGCTGGGCGCGTCGCGGGCGGCAACCCGTGACAGAACGTCAAATACCGTCCGGACCAAAGGACATGATCACCATGGCCATGCGCCGTCACACCTCGCGGAGGCCCGCCAGCGGGGACGCGTTCTGCATCCACCTCCCCGGGAACCGCACGCTCGGCGTGCCCTGGATCCTCCCGACCGGCGTCGCGGTCGTCGTGCTCGTCGTCCTGGGCTACGACGTCCAGGCCGCCATCGCGGCGGTCCTCGCCACGGGCGCGGTCGCGCGCGAGCTCGGCCAGTCCTCCTGACGGTCCGGTTCATCCACCGTGGCGGTGCCGCACGCCTGCGGCACCGCCACGCACCGTGAGGAGGTACGCCGTGCCACGTCGTGAGAACCCCATCGACCCGCACGCCCCGTACGCGGGGCTCGCCCTGCTGCTGCGCCGGGCCCGGGAGGAGGCGGGGCTGCCTCCCTACGAAGCCCTGGCGCATCGGACCGGTTTCTCCGTATCGGCGCTCGCCCAGGCCGCCTCCGGCAGACGGCTGCCCAGTCTGGCGGTGACCGTCGCCTACGGCACCGCCTGCGGCGGCGACCGGGAGTTCTGGGCCGCGCAGTGGAACGTCGCGCGCACTCGCCGTGCCGATGCCGGGTTCTCGGCCTCAGGCCCCGCACTGCCCCCTGACCCCGGCGGTTGCCGGACGGTGGGAGAGTTCGTGCAGTGCCTGCGCGAGCTGAAGGCCTGGGCCGGCGAGCCGTCGCTGGGGTGGGTCTCCCGGCACATGTCCAGGCATCTCGACACCCACGCGGGCCGAAGCACCGTGGGCGACGCACTGAACCTGCGGCGCCGCAGCCTGCCGCGCCTTCCTCTGCTCGTCGGCTTCGTTCGGAGCTGCCTGCACTTCGCGGCCTCGTACGGAGGTCGTGGCGGCGGACCGGGCGTTCTCGAGTGGTACCGCGGTGCCTGGCACCGGCTGCGGCGGGCGCTGTCCGAGGTGGCCCGGGAGGAGGGCGGGGGCCGCTCCGCGACGGCACCGGGCAAGGAGGTCGAGCTCTTCCGGTGGCGTCAGTCGAGGCCGCTCGTCCCCCTGGACTCCGGTCTCCCGGCCGAGGTCGTGACGCTCGCGGACACCCTTCGGGACGTGGTCCGTTCACGGCACTGCTCGATCCGCCAGGTCGCCGGGGCGGTCTTCGTCAGCCCCGCCACGATGTCCCGCTACCTGAACGGTCACCGGGTGCCGCCTCGGGATGTCGTCGACAGGCTCGCGGCCTTCGCGGCTCCCGGCCCCGGCGACGGGACGGCCCTGCGCACGATGCTCCATGAGCTCCGCTGGAAGGCGCTGAACGCGACCGGCCCGAGGACGGCGCTGACCGTCGAGCTGGCGGAGAGGTTGGATGACACCCACAGCCGTACCGGGGCCCTGGACGCGGAGGTCACCAGGCTGAAGTCCGAGGTCACCGATCTGACCATGCTTCTCCAGCAGGCGTACGAGGACGCCCAGCGGCTCAGCGCAGCCAGGCGCAGCACATGGGGGAAGGCTCCGGTTTCGGTACCGGTGCCGGTGCCGGTTTACGGTGACGTGTTCGCCGGCCTCAGGGCTCAGGTCGCGCCGCAGCCGCGCAGGCTGGCGGTGCCGGTGCGCCAGCCGTCGGGGTCCGCGAGGGTGGCGAGGGTGGTCCGCACCGGGGCGCCGTCGTCGAGCTCGGCTGCGGCAAGGGGCTCACAGCCGGTGCCTGCGGTGGCAGGGAGCCGGTCTGCCGCCGCCCCGTAGGACGGTGGCCGGGACGGTGCCAGAGGCCGTCAGCCGAGGCAGGTGTCCCGGTAGCCGGACCCGAGGAGGCTCTTGAGCGCGCCCGCGCCGGGGCACCCGAGCACGGTGGTTCCCCGGGGCGCCGGGTCTGCGACCGGTGGCCAGAGGGCAGTGCGCGGGGCAGCCGGCGACCAGGCGGCGGGCGGGCGGCGGGCGGGCGGCGGGCGGGCGGCCGGACGCGAGCGGCGCAGAGGCCGTGGAAGGTCGGCGTCGCGAACAACCGAGTCCCGACCACTGCGGCCCGGCCACGGCCTGGGCCGCGCCGAGGACGGCGGCCAAGGCGCAGCGGGATGGCCTCGCAGCGGGCGATCCGGCGGACGGCGGCGGCGGGTGGTGTTCGAGTGGAGGGCGTGGTCACTGTGGCGAGGAGAGGGCGGACGAGCGCGCCTCCTCCAATTCGGCCACGAGCTGCTCGATCCGCTGGTTGGGCGTGTTCCCCGACCCGTAGCCCGCCAGCATCGGGAGCCGGTCGGTCTTGCCCGAGGCCAGGAGCAGCTCCGGGACGGTCGAGGAGAACAGGGTTCCCGAAACGACGGCGGGCCTCACCTCCTGGATCCCGGACCAGGTGTAGGAGCGCGAGTTGAGCAGGCCGGAGTACTTCAGGCCGGTGTCTCCGAAGGCGACGCCGTACATCGGGGCACGGATCGTCAGCATCAAGCCCGGAACACCCGTGAGGCAGATGGGGGTGAGGTCGTCGACCCTCGTTGTACTGGCCACTCCGGCGACGGCGATCAGCAAGCACATGAGCCCGATCGTGAGGTAGGCCAGTGCCGACGGATTACGCCTCTTGCGCATTTTCCATTCCACGTGTCTTGTACGCCGGGGCGGCCGGAGGCGGCGCGTCCGTTCGAGGGCCCGAGCTTCTTCATCGTGCGCACGTGGTGCGACGGTTACTTGGGGCCGTCATGGCGTCGCGGATGCGGCGGGTGCGGTCGGCGGCGGTGGTCTGGTCGAGGGTGGCCGGGCTCCCTTCGGCCCAGGCGGGGAAGTTCACCGAGCCGGCGGTGTCATGGTCGGCCCAGAGGCACACGACAAAGACGAGCAAGGCCTCGGTGCTGATTCCGCACTTCAGCCTGCCCTGCGGGTCGTGCGGGTCCCGGGCGTCGACGTCGGTCAGCGGCACCGTCCAGGCACCTCTCGGGGACTGCATCGCGGCAATCGCGGACGTTGTCACCGCGTCGGGATCGGTGATGGTGCCCCAGGCCCCACCGATGATCAGGACTCCGCCGGAGTCAGCGGTGTACCTGGCCACCAGGCTGCCGTCGAAGCTGCCTCCCCTGGGTTGAGGGTCTGCCAGGTACGGCCGACCGTGCCGGTGGTCGGCGCCTTCGTGGCGACGACGGTCACCAGATCGCCCCGCGCAGACAGCGGGGCTGCTGGCCGCCGCCCCCTTGTCCGACTACCCCTCCAACCGCAGCGCCATCCCCGGAACCTCCCGACTTGCGGTTCAGCCATGGCCTTCGCGCCGTTCGCACACCCCTTCGCGCCGGTGACGATTCACGTACGCAGTCCTACCGTTGGTGGCGATCACGGGGCGCACTCGGCGACCCGGTGTCCAGGAGGTCCCATCATGCGACGCCTCGTCACGACGCTCGGTACTCTCATCGCCGCAGGGACGCTGGCCGTGGCCGTCCCCACGTCCGCCCAGGCCGCCACGGGCACTCTGACGTTCTACAACGTGATCTTTCCTGACGGGTCGGGCTCCGGCCCGGGCGTGCCGTACGTCGACCCGGCCCCGGGCTGCTACGACGTACCGAGGGAGGCGCAGGGGCCGCTGTCGGGCGTGAACAACGCGACGGACAGCACGGTCCGCTTCTACTGGGGAGAGGACTGCACCATCGCGCTGTTCAACGTCTCGGCTGGCCGTTCGGTCAGGTTCAACTCGCATCCGCGCTCCTTCATGGTCGAGAGCTGACCGGAGGCCCGAACGCAGCTACGCCGGCCCCATGCGGCCGAAGGGCGGGCCATTCGGGCACAGAGCCCGATCAGGTGGACAGCGCCTACGTCGCTGTCCACCCCGTCCGATCTGCGGCAGCGCGAGGAGCCGATCCAGTCGGATGGTGGGCAAGGTATCGAAGGCCCCCGTCGCTACCCGGCGTCGCAGCTACAGCACGACCTCGTCCAGCCGGGTGATCTGTGCGACCTCCACCGTGCTGGCCTCGCCCGGGTCGAGGGCCTGCCAGGTGCGGCCGACCGGGCCGGCAGTCGGCGCCTTCGTGGCGACGACGGTCACCAGGTCGCCTCGCTGTGGGAGCGGTGCGGCCAGCGGGGTGACGAGTCCGTACCAGGAGGCGTCGTCCTCCAGCCACCGGCCACCGACCAGGTGCTCGACCGCGGCGAGGCCGTGCGCGGACAGCACCGCGCCGGCGCCTTCCCAGATCGTGGTCGTCGGGGTGGGCCCCACCAGCCCGGTGTCGACGTCCAGGATGGGGGTGCCGGTCGGCCTGCTGATCCTCACCATGTCGACCATGACGGTGGTCTCCATGGTGTGGTGGACGGCGTCGAGGTCCACGAGGGTGCGCACGTTCTCCGGCTCTCGCAGCGGCCCGGAGCTACGCGTCGAGCGGGATGGTGGCGACGGTGTCCCAACAGATGGGCTGTACCGCACCGCGACGCTGGCGGGCGGTGCCCGGTGAGCGGCTGGGTGACGCCGGAGGAGGCGTTCGGCAGCGCGAAGTGGTAGGCGCCGCGGACCAGCCCGGCGTTGTA
>NZ_JBIVVI010000245.1:0-8876 GCF_044757675.1 Kitasatospora sp. NPDC091257 | reverse complement strand
CGGGAGATCCACCCCTGATCCCCTCCCCCGTCCGTCCGACGGCCCCACGCTAGCCCTCGGCGGTCACCGAGCGCAGGCAACCCGCTACTCGAACAGCGAATCAGCGGCCCCTCGACACAGATGCCACAGCAGGCGGGTCGGAGAAGGTCAGGCCGCCGGCCGTGAGCGGACGCCACGCCTGGGCCGACATGAGCACCCGGGCCGGCGACCGGTTCGTGGGAGAGCGCGGTACCTGTTTTCCGGGCGGCGCGGTGCCGGAACGTGGTCACGCCGGGGCCTGGCCGGATCAGATTGACTTTGCTTTCCATCTTGGAGATCTTTGAGCAGTAAAGTGAAAGAAGACATTGGGGGGCTCACTGCCATGGTCCGCATCGAGATCGACGCCGAGGTCTTCGCGGTCCTGCAGAAGAACAGCGAACCGCTGGTCGACACGCCGAACGACGTTCTGCGCCGACTGCTGCTCGGGGGAAGCACTGTTCAAGGCGAAGGCAACAAGGAACAGAGCCGGGACGCCGGGGCGCTGATGCCCTTCATCGAGCGTGGCTGGATCAACCCCGGCGAATTGCTGCACCACGTCAAGAAGCGCACGGGCCACACCTTCCACGCGAGCGTCACCCCGGACGGATGGATCCGCATCAGGGACGGCCGGGAGTTCCCGCTGCCGTCCCCCGCGCTGAAGGCCCAGGTCGGCACCGAGATCAACGGCTGGGGGTACATGGTCCTCCGCCTCGGCCAGCCCCTGCAGAACCTGCGCGAGCGACTGCTCCGTGAGCGGCAGGAAGGGGCCTGAAGAGGCGCGGAGCGGACAGGCAAAGCGGAGGACAGACGCGGTGCGCGAGGGGGAGACGATGGCGGAGGGGCTCTCCGACCGCGAGTGGGCTGATGTCCTGGAGCGGGTGATCGTTCCGGCCGGGATCTCCGGGGCCGTGCCGCAGGAGCATCCGGTGGTGCTCCTTGTCGCGGGCCCGCCCGGCAGTGGCAAGAGCACGCTCGGTGATCTGCTGCTGCCGGTGCTCGGTCTGCGCGGCGGCGCGGTGCGGGTGGGCGCCGACCTGTACAAGGCCACGCATCGGGACTACGAGCGGCTGCTGGCCCAGGATGTGCGCACCGCCGGTGCGGGGGTGCGGGCGGACACGCGCCGCTGGCAGGCGGCCGTGGAGGAGCGGGTGCGCGAGGGCCGGTTCGACGCGCTGGTGGAGACCGCGCTCGCCGACGCCGACGAGGTGCGCGCGCAGGCCGTGGCCTACCGGGCGGCCGGGTACCGGGTCGAGGTGGTGGCGCTGGCCTGCGCCGAGGCGTGGAGCCAGCTCGGCGTCCTCGCCCGCTACACCGAGCAGGCGCTGGCGACGGGCGCGGGCCGGTACGTGTCCTGGGAGACCCACGACGCGTGCGCGGCCGCGCTGGTGACGACCCTGCGGGTGGTCGAGGAGGAGATGCTGGCCGACCGCGTCACCGTGGTGCGGCGCGACCTGGTGCCGCTGTACGGCAACGAGCTCGTCGACGGCGCCTGGGCGAGGACGCCGGGCGCGGCACGGGCGGTGGAGGCGGAGCGGGCCCGTTGGTGGGACGCGGCGGAGAGCGCGGGCTTCCAGCGGGAGCTGTCCCGGGCCGAGCGGGCGCTGGTACACGCCGAGGACCGGATCCCGGCCGACCGCGTGCTGGCGGTGGCCCGCGACGCTCGCCGGGCCGCCGCGCTGTCCGAGCCGGTGCGCCGAATCGCGCAGGCCCTGCGCCGGCCGCCGGGCGTCGACTTCCACCGGCTCTCTGCGGCCGAGCATCGCGAGATCTTCGACCTTGACATCGTGCCCATGCTCTTGGGCGGCGCCGTCGCCCGGGAGCGGCCGGTGGCGGTGTTCGTGGTGGGCCAGCCCGGCGCGGGCAAGAGCGCCGCCGCCCTCATGGTCAAGCGCGCGATGCGCCCGGGCGCGGTCCTCCTCGTCGGCGACGACCTCAAGATGATGCACCCGGACTACTTCGACCTGCTGCGCTGCGAGGCGCGCGACGCGGGGGCCGCGATCCGCGCGGACTACAAGGCCTGGTTCGCAATGGCGCAGGCGTACGTGCGCGAGCGGCGCGGCGACATCGTGATCGAGACCGCCCCGGGCAGCGCCCGGGAGGTCCTGGCCGGCGCCGAGGCGTTCCACCGGTCCGAATACCGCGTCCAGGTGCTGGTACTGGCGGTACGCGCCGCCGACAGCCGCCAGGGCACCGCCGGCCGCTACGCGGACGCGCAGCGCCACGGAATTCCGGCACGGTTCACGACGGCGGCCGGGCACAACCGGTGCTTCGACGCGGTGGCCGCCGTGGTCGAACAGGCGGCGGCGTCCGGCGTGGTCGACGACCTGGTGGTGATGGGCCGGGACGGGCGCGCGCTGTGGCGCCGGGGACGGTCCTTCGGCACGTCGGAGTGGGCACTGCACTCCGAGCGGACCCGCCCCTACACGGAGGCGGAGGCGCGGCGCTTCCTCACGGTCCAGGCGCAGGTGCGCCGGGCGCTGCCGCAGCACCGCGCGGAGGTGGAGGAGATCGCGGCGCTCGCCCGCCCGCTCCTGCCGGAGCGGCTGCGCCCCCTGCCGCTGGACATGCCGCCCGCCGGGCCGCTGCCCGCCGTGGCGGTCGTCTGAGCGCCGGTCAGCTCCCGCCGGTCAGCTCCCGCAGGACCGCCGTGTAGTGGGCGGCCAGGCGGGCGGCTTCCGCGGTGTCCACGCCGTCTCTTAGCCGGTGAAGGTCGGCCATTGCCCGCTGCCGGGCGTTCAACAGGATGTCCAGGTCCCCGGGTTCGGCGCCTTCCCTCACCGCGGGGCGCAGGTCGCGGATGCCCGAGCTGTACCAGGCCACCACCGCGTGAAGGGCCCGCTCCGCCCGCTCCTGCGGGTCGGCGGCCGGCAGGCCTGGCATCTCGGCGGGGCCGTCCTCGGGACGGGGGTCGGGCACGGTGGCACCACCTCGGATCTGAACTGTCACGGTCGCCGCCAGTCTCACACGCCTCCGGTGCCGCCGGTGCCGCGCCCCGGTCGTCCCACCGAGCCGTCGGCCGGAGCGCCCGCGACGCCGACCATCGTGCCCGCTCCGGCGCCGGCCGGTACCGCCGCCGGCGGGCGAGGGCGTAGGTTGATGGACGGTCAGGCAGACGGGGAGAGGGCACACGTGGCACGGGACCTGCGGGCGCTGTTCGGCTCGAACAACCAGGCACTGGACGCGGACGAGGCGTTCACCAACCGCCAGGCCCAGTGGGACGCCGTCGCTTCCGCGCTCGCCGACCACCTCGCCCGCATCGCCGCCCCGGGCTTCGACGTCCAGGACCTGGAAGCTCCCCGACACAACGTGCTGGTCTTCCACGGGGTCGGCGGCATCGGCAAGACCACCCTGTCCCGCAAGCTGGAGGCCGCCCTCGCCGACACCGCCCGGCGCCCCGCCCAGTGGGGGGAGCCCTCCTGGCCCGCCGGCTCCCGCCTTCTTCCGGTGCGCGTCGACCTCGCCCGCTCGGCCGGCGCCGACATCGAGCAGCTCGTCCTCACCCTGCGCCTCGCGCTCGCCCGCCACGTCGGCCGCGGCCTGCCCGCCTTCGACATCGCGCTGCGCCGCTACTGGGACACCGTGCACCCGGGCGAGCCGCTGGAGGAGTACCTGCGCCGCCGCGGACTTGCCGCGATGGCGGGCGATGCCCTGCCCGGGCAGATCAAGGGAGCCGTCGGCGAGGCCGCGCAGCAGCTCGCCCTGCCGGGTGTCGTCGGTTCCGCCGCCGGCCAGGTGGCCGCCGCCCTGGTCACAGCGCTGCGCCAGCGGCACGAGAAGGCCCGCGCGCTGGCCGGCTGCGTGCGGCTCGCGGACCTGCTGGAGGCCGAGCCGGACGTGGAGGCGCTGTCGTTCTACCCGCACCTGCTGGCGTGGGAAATCGCCCGCCTGCCCGCGAAGCACACCGTCGTGCCGGTGGTCCTGCTGGACGGCTTCGAAGACGTCGGCGACCGCACCCACCGCGACCTGGAGCGCCTGGTCCAGCGTGTCGTCTGGCTCATGCCGAGCGCCTTGTTCATCGTCACCGGCCGCTCCCGCCTGCAGTGGGCCGACCCCGCCCTGCAGGGCCAGCTCGACTACACCGGCCCCGCCGCCTGGCCCCACCTCGCCCCCGCTTCCAGCCCGCTGCTGCCCGCCGCCCGCACCCCGGCCCCGAACACCGGGCCGAGGCAACTGCTGATCGGCGACTTCTCCCCCGAGGACTGCGAGGACTACCTCGCCCACCGCCTCACCCACGACGGCCAGCCCCTCATCCCCGCCCCCGTCCGCGCCGTCATCGCCCGCCGCTCCCACGGCCTTCCGCTCTACCTCGACCTCTCCGCCCTGCGCTTCCTGGAGATCCGCCGCACCCGCACCCCCGAACCTGGCGACTTCGAAGCCGACTTCGCCGCCCTCATCGCCCGCACCCTCCAGGACCTCACCGCGGACGAACGGCACGTCCTGCGCGCCGCCGCCCTCCTGGACGCCTTCGACATCCCCCTCGCCACCGCCGCCGCCGGCCAGACCCACGACGCACCCGCCCTGCGCCTGATCGAACGGCCCCTGGTCCGCGAAGACCCGACCGCGCTGTGGCCCTACCACCTCCACGCCCTGGTCCGCTCAACCCTGCGCGGCGCCGACGACCGCACCGACGACCGCTGGTCCGACCAGGACTGGCAACGCGCCGCCGACCGCGCCCACACCGCCCTCGGCGACCAATGGAGCACCACCGCCACCGCCGGAGACCGCGCCCTGCTGATCGGCTGCCTGCGCCAGGGCCTGCGCCTGGCCCGCGACCACCGCCTCGACCTCGGCTGGCTCGCCGCCGCGGCCTGGGCCTACGTCTCCGACTCAATCTGGGAACCCCTCGCCCCGCCCGCACCCGCCGCACCGACCGGGCAGCCCGCCGTGAACGGGCCGGGCGGCATCGCCGTGCTGGACACCCCGGCCGACGCCCTCGTGGAAACCCTCAGTACGCTCGCCGCCCGCCAGCGCGAGCACCGCACCCGCACCGCCGACCGCCTCACCCGCGTCATCGACAGCCGCCTGCTCCCGGCGGACCTGACCGACATGGCCCTCTACTACCGGGCCAAGGCCCACCGCGACCTCGGCCGCGGCGCCGCCTCCCGCCAGGGCATGCAGCAGGTCGCCGCCGGCACCACCCGCCTCGCCCCCGCCGCCCGCCGGGGACTCGCCCACCTCGCCCGCCTCGACGGCGACTTCCCCGCCGCCCTGGCCGCCGCCCAGAACCTCGGCTGGGCCGGACGCCAGCACCGCGTCCTCGGCGACCTGTGGTGGGTCCACGCCGAGATGGACCAGGCCGCCGCCGCCTACCAGGCCGCGCGCACCGACGCCGAACAGCACGCCGTCGCTGGCGAACGTGCCACCTCCCAGGCACAGCTCGCCTTCGTCCGCGCCTTCACCGACCCCGAGACGGCCGACGACGACCTCGACCTCGCCGCCCAGCTCCTCGTGGGTCTCGACCTGCGCGCCACCACCCTCACCACCCGCATCGCCGCCCTCGTACGCGACGCCGGCACCGGCGGCCAGGACTTCACCGACCGCGCGAACGTCCTCGACACGGAGGTCCGGGCCTCCGGCGTCCGCGCCGCCCGCACCACCCTCGCCCTCGCCCTGTGCTTCCACCACGCCGTCCTCGACGACAACGCCGCGCTGGACACCGCGATCCGCGACCTCGACCACCTCACCCGCGGCCACGACTACGCCTACTACACCGACATCGCCCACTTCATGGCCGGCCGCGACCTCCACTTCCCCTCCACCGCGTGCTGGTACGACGGCGACCAGGCCGTCCGCGACCGGTGGCGCGCCCTCGTCACCGCACGCCAGCACCGCCTCCGCAGCAGCGACGGCTAGGAAGGAACCCGGCTCCCGGCCGAGGTTCCCCGACGGAGAACGGGAACGACCACCGCGTCCCGGCACCCGACCGGCACCGGATACCGTGGTGCCCAGAGGCAGAGGCAGGAGGAACCCATGAGCGTCCAACCCGTGTACCACCCTCCGCAGCAACCCCGCGTGCCGCGCACCCCCGACGGCATCGCAGGCGCACTCCAGGGCGGCCGCCGGATGGAGTTCTACCGCGAACTCGGCCAGGCCCCCATCGACCAGGCCGAGCAGGTCCTCAACCGCTGGTGGTGCGAAGCCGAGATGGACACCGACCCCGACCAGGACCGCATCATCGCCGCCGCCCGCAACGCCACCCTGCCCACCACCACCATGGCTGACGTCCTACGGCTGCGCCGCGAGCGAGGCGCAGACCTGCCGGGTGAGTAACGAAGAACCGGACGACCTGTGGCCGGTCCTCCCGTCCGAGCCGTCCAGGACGCCCTGTCCGACCCCAACCTGCCCGTCGACCTGTTCTCCGCGATCGTCGCGCTCACCGTCGCGATCGCCGAGGACCCCTGGCTGCCGGAGAGCAGTGCCCGCGACAGCGCCGGCGACTGGCGCCGGCTGCCGATCCCCCTCGGCCCTGGCCTGGTCGAGTACGTCATCGACACGCCGAGCCACGTCGTACGCCTCACCCGCGTCATCCCCCTGTGACGAACCACAGCCCTGCAGTTCAGCGGCGACAAAGCCTCCGGCTGGCTCAGTGAAACGGCGAAGCCGACCCCAGACGGGAGCGGCTTCGCCGTTTCACACCGCTCTCCAACTATCTGCCGCGGCGAGCCTGGGCTGAGGCGGGTGTGCGGTCCGCCGCTACCGGCTGAGGTTGACGCTGCCGTCACGTTTGGTGGTGATGCGTACCTCGTTGTAGCCGTTGTCGTCGAGGAACTTCCGCAGCAGCCTCCAGTCGACGACGGGCTCGTGGTGAGGGGCGTACGCCCGCTCCGGGGCCGCGTCTCCCCAGCTGGCGTCGAACAGGATCGCGGCGACGACCGGTCTGGCCATGTTGGCCTTCCTCCAGACGATTGACGGGGACACCCTGGGCAGCCCGGTGGCGAACACCACGTGACGGCACGGGGTCGGCCTGGCCGAGCGCAGCTCGGCCAGGCCCTCGGGGAGCAGGGGGTGTTTCCCGAGGACCCGGCCGGTGGGAGGCCAGCAGCGCCGGGAGGACGTGGCGCGGCTGCGCTGCTCGGCGGCCCGGTGGTGCTGTGGTGGGGCCGCCGTGCCGGGAATGCTAGACCCCGGAAGTCGAAGTGAAAAGGGCTCTGACCTGGGATTTTTCGGCCGCGAACATGTCATCCGAAAAAATCTGCCCGGCCGCTGCACCAGGGGATGTGCTCCGGCCGGTCGTGCGTCACGATGACGCGATGAACAACACGGCGAGCGACGTCCAGGCGATGATCGACTTCCTGCGCACGAGGTACCGCGACAGCATCGACACCCACGAGAACATCTTCACCGCCGTCGCCAACGGCCAGATCGACGTGGAGATCGGCGGCTCCCGCGAGGCCCACACCCGCATCGCTCACCAGTCCCTGCGCGAGACCGAGTCGATGCTGGAGCTGTTCGAGACCACCATCGTGGCCCACCTCGGCACGGCCGGCCCTATGGGCGCCATCGCCGAACACCAGCTGCGGATCCTCGCTCGGCCGTTCATGTAGCCGACGGGCCGGTCCCACGTCGCCCCGCCGCCGACACGGCCTTCATCGCGTCGAGCGGCTCCGAGCGGGCCTCGCCCTCTGGCCATCACCGCTCCTGGTCCCCGCACCGCCGCCCTGGCCGCCGATCCGCGGACATCGCCGGCTCCGGTGCCCGGTGGCCGGACGGGAAGCCGCCGGCCGGCGCTGGCTGCCTGGCCGGCTGACCGCCGTCACGGCCCTTCCCCAGTACTGCCAGGTCGCCTACGGTGAGTCCCCCGAAAGACCGGAGGTCCCCGTGCCGAAAGAACAGCCGACACCGAACTACCGCACCTACAGCTGGGAGGACGAGACCACCGACGCTCGCTACGTCGTCGTCTACGCGGGCGACGAGGAAGCCAGCGACGAACGCAAGGAACAGATGCGGGCCAGGGCACGCCGGGTCCTCACGGGACCGGTGGACGGGCAGGCGGGGCAGAACGCGAGGCCGGCACTGCGACTGGTACGCGGAGCCGGCTCCTGAACGGACCGCGGGTCCACGCCCCTTCCGAGACACGGACCCGCAGCACAGCAAGGACGGTCTGCTCAGTCGACCCGCAGAACCCGGGAGACGTAGATCCGCGGCGGATCCTGGCCCTCGTCCACCACGTACTCCACCAGGCCCAGGTCCCGGCGCAGCGGCGCGGAGTGCATACCGGGCCGGCCGGGGACGGGCATGCTCAGGTGAGGGAAGGGGTTCTCCCGTAGGTCGACCAGGAAGGCAACGACGGCGGAGAACACGTCGGGCGGTGTGCCTGGGTTGCCGAGGAGTTCTTCGACGGCCGGGGAGACGGTGATCGGGTCGTCGTCGGGGAGCTCGGTGTAGTCGTCGCTCACAGGGCCCCGAGCCGACGCAGGACCGCGGAGGCGGAGGCGCCGGGAGCGGTGCCGGCCTGGACGGCGGCGTGGATCCGGTCGCCCTCCGGGTCGCGGTAGAGCTCCGCCCGCAGCCACCAGCGCTTCAGGACGCCGCCAATCGTCTCGACGTCGGCCTCGCCCATCTCCCGGTAGAACTCCATCCGCTGCGCCGGTGGCAGGGCTGCGGCGACGCCGTCCTGGGTACGCGGGATGGGCTGCTGGCCGTCGTGGTGGCCGTGCAGGGGCGCTGCGCTCACAGTTCCTCCGGGCGTCTCGTGCGGGCGGGACCGGTACCAGTGTCCTCCCCCGTCAGGCCCGGGCGGTACCCGGGTCACCGCCCGCCAGTCGCGAACGGCCACCGCACCGGGAAACAGACACCGGACGGCCGCGTCCATGACGGTCTGGCCGCCGTTGTCGGTGTCGTTGCCGAAGATCGCCCAC
>NZ_JBIVVI010000244.1:0-8886 GCF_044757675.1 Kitasatospora sp. NPDC091257 | reverse complement strand
CCCGCCGCACCACCCCCGGCCTCCCCGTCCTGCTGCTCTCCCAGTACGTCGAACCCCTCTACGCCCGCGAACTCCTCACCACCGGCGGCCGCGGCATCGGCTACCTGCTGAAGGACCGCATCACCAACGGCGCCCAGTTCCTCGACGCCATCCGCCGCGTCGCCGCCGGCGGCACCGCCATGGACCCCGAGGTCGTCACCCGACTCCTGGCCGCCAAGGACCGCGACACCGCCCTCGCCACCCTCTCCACCCGCGAACGCGACGTCCTCGAATCCCTCGCCCAGGGCCGCTCCAACGCGGGCATCGCCCAGGCCCTCTTCATCACCGAGAAGGCCGTCGCCAAGCACATCACCAACATCTTCACCAAGCTCGACCTCCCCCCGACCACCACCGACAACCGCCGCATCCTGGCCGCCCTCACCTACCTCGACCAGTGACCCCACCCGCCGGCGCACACACAAAGGCCCGGACCGGATCCCATCCGGCCCGGGCCTTCGGCAGTGCGGCACGGTCCGTTCTTGCGGACGAACCACTCAGCACCGGTACTCGACCGATGACAGTGCGTCACTTTTCCCTCAGCCCGGCTTTCAGCGCCCGCAACCGGCTGTCCCACGTGCAGACCAACTCGTGGAAGCCACCCGCACTTCGACTGCGGGCAGACTGCAATCGAGACTCCGCGAGATCGAGCCACCCGCGCTGCCATCCGCTGTCTCGGGGAAAGGGGTCCATGGAGCCGGCGAGTTCGGCCGCCCATGCGATGGTCTGACCGCGCATGAAGGCAGTGTCGACCTTCTCCTGACCGTTGACGGCTGCTTCCATGACCCTGCGTCCGTCGAAGCAGTTGTAGGCGCGCCAGGCGCTGGACCGGGCCGCTTCGGGATCCTGCTCTGCGTTCAAGATAGAACGCCGCAGGTAGAGACTCCCCAGAGACATCAGGACTTCAACGTCGGTGAAGTGCTCTTCAAGGAGATCATCCACCACGAGTGCCTCATGGGGCGCTGCCGCATGCTCCCATTCAATGGAGTCCGCCGCGGGGCCGCTGTCGATGTCCGCGGCCGTCCGATCCCGACGTTCATTGAGGTAGCGCCCCACGTTTCCGACGTAGTCGTCACCGATCAGCTCGGCAAACTTGGAGTCGGCCAGGTCCCAGTCCACCGGCCTGCCCAACTCAAGGGCGATCCGAGCGGACAGCAGCGACACCCGGGGGGCCTGTGTGTGGAGTTCGGAGACCTCCTGCAGGTAGTCCGAAGCCGCGCACAAGGCCGACTCCCGCGCCGCGGAGGAGATCCCCTTTTCATAGATCGCCTGTCTCAGCAGACACTCGGACGCCTCGATCAGACCACGACGCCAACGGTCCCCGTCCCGCTCCTGCCGAGCCGCCTCAGCGTGGAGTCGAGCCGCCTCCCCGTACTCCCAGATGTATCGGTGGTAGGACGCACGGGACCTCATGACGTCCAGGTTCCGCGGAAACAACTGCCCGGCCCTGTCCAGCAGTTCCCAAACCGGTCCGTGATCGACCTCCTGCGGGCGCCTGCTGTAGATCGCGGTCCAGCGTTGGTACTCACGAGTGATCCTGATGCGGGCCTCGTACAGCGCCCAGGTCGGACCGTACACCCGCTCATGCGCCATCAGCGCGTTCCAGCGCCCACGGTGAACCTGGTCGGCTCGCACCTGCTGCAAGGAACGGCCGGTGTTCCAGCCCGTGTTGTGCACGGGCACGGCCTGCGCCGCGACCACCAGGGTCCCTTCCCGCTGCCAATCGCTGTCCAAGCACCACAAGTGCAGCAGGGCCAACGACTGATTCCCGGCCCGGACCTCCTCACCACTGTCGAGCCACCGACGGACCTCTTCGACGGCCTTGGCGTGCTCCGGAAGCAGCGTCCGTCCACGACCGCCCCCGGACCAGACCTGCTTCGTGCGCAGCAGCCGGAGCCACGTCATGTAGGTACGTCCGGTGGGGAAGGACCGCACGGCGATCCGGGCCATGCGTACACCCTGTTGGAGGCTGTGCCGGGCCGACGCGTGATCGTTGCGCTCACGGTAGACATAGGCCAGGAACGCGTTGGCCTCGGCCAGTTCGACCATGTGGTCCACCGGCATGGTGGCGCTGGGCCCCTCCCGATCGGCAAGGCTTCCGGCCCGGCCGTTCAGTAGAGCGAGAACCTCCCGGGCACCCGCGTACTGCAACTCCAGGTCCGCGTGCCGCTCGTGGACCCTGCGCAGGAATCCGGCCGCCTCGACCACCAGTGGCACCGGCCAGTCGTCCCTGGAGCCCCACGCCTCCTCAAGTGCCGACAGCGTCTCCTGGGCCAGCTCCAGCCGCTCTCCGTCCCCTCTTGTCTCCTGTGCGTACATGTACCCGCTTGCCAGAAGATTGTGTGTCCACTGCTGCTGCCGCTCCGGGACCACGCTTGCCAAACGGGCGTTCTCGTTCGCGAGTTCATAGGCGGAACGCACCGCTGTCCGCCGCTCGTCCGCCGTCGTCGCCGTCGCACGGCGAAGTCCTGCCAACCTGTAGAGGAACCAGTTCCGGGTCTGGCGGGCCCGCGAGTCCTGTGCCAGAGGAAAGACCTCCAGCAGTTGCCCCGCCAGTTCGAGACTGTCAGAGGCATCGGCGCCGACGTCTGCCGAAATCTGGGCAGCAGCCGTGTTCAGGATCCAGGATGTCGACCACAGCAGACGGTTCAGCGAGACGTTGGCGGGACCTTCGTGGAGGGCCGCCAGCTGTCGCGTCAACCGTTCACGGGCAGGGGCCACCTGGGCAAGCGCGCGATGGCGGCGCGCCCCGTGGAAGCCGCACTGGTCGACGGAGCGAAGCACACGCCACGGGGCGGCTTCACCGCACACCTCCAAGAGCGATACGGCGTACTCGAACGCGGACAGGAAGGTCGCGGCTGCGTCCGGCTCCTGCACCGACGCCCGGGAGGCCAGGTTGAGGCGTCCCGCCGCCGCGTACAGTTCGTCGATCAACTCCCATCGCCGCACAGCGCCGTTGCCGGGTTCTGCACCGTTCGTCACAGCATTCTGGGCAGCCGATCGCTCACTCTCCGCGCCAGTCCGCGAGACCGTCTCCGGCGAGGTGTTCGCCGGCTCCGTCAGCGGAACAGAACCGATCGTCTGCGCCACCGGCAGAAGGACCGCGTCCGCGGAGTCGCCGTTGACGTAGAGGCCGAGTCGCGCGCGCAACCCCGGCAGCGCATCCGGGACATGGCGGTCGATCCATCCCACGGCCCGACGCAGCGCCTCGATCACACGAGGCACTGCCTCCGACTCCCCCTCCGTCTCCCCGCTCGGCAGCACCGTGTTGGCCAGCAGGCGCCCGGCAGCGATCAGGTTCCGGTCGACAACGTCGCACGGGCGTTCCCCGCCGGCGCCTGCCGTCATGTCGGCGGTGGAGCGGATCGTACGCAGGAGGTCGTTCCTGAGCGCCTCTCGACTGACCGGGCTGACCTCCAGCCGGGGGGAATCCCCGGCTGGAGGTCCCGAGTCGGCGGCGGGACGCCAAGGGATGAGAATTCCTTCGTTGAAAAGCACCCGCAACACACTGTCCGGTAACCCCATGCCCCGGAGCGCGGCTACCGGGAGTGGCAGTTCGTCGATGACTCCCCACACGGTGAGGAGGGCCTGGCCTTTGGTGCGGTCCATTCCTGTCGCGGTGGACCAGGCCCTGTCCAGTACGCTGGCGATGGTCGGCTCTGCGGCCTCCATCAGAGCTTCTTCGAACTCTTCAGGCCCAATCTCCACCGCCGCCCGGGAACGGGCGTCGAATCCCGCGAGGAAACTGTCGTAATCGTCCTTGCGGTGAATTCGACAGACCAGGCGGACGGCGCGTTCGATGACCCCGGGACGACGCACTATCTCGTCATAGCCCACCAGGTCCAGGCCGTTGACATCGGTCACGAGATTCTCGCCGGCGAGCCAGTCACCGATCAACGCGAGAGCGTCCGATGTGGCCAGCGCAGGTACGACGAGTGGCCTCGGCCGGTGGTTCCCACCGTCGATCTCAACGGTTTCGGTGGTCTCCACGATGACCGCGGCGCGCTTGAAGACCTCCTGCCTCAGCAACTCGTCCAGCTCTTCACGGAGTTCCGGGCGATTCAAGTCGATGCGACACGCCTTGATGACAAGAATGAGACTCCTGCCCTTGACCTGACGAGGCAGAACGAGGTCGAGAAGGCCATCGGTCGTACGCTTGGCCGCAACCATGAATTCGCTGTCGTCCAGCGTCTGATGCAGCGCTCTGGTGATCGCCTCCATCAGCGGGCTCTCAGCCGCCGCACTGGGCTCGATCTCGAGTACCACGGGCGGGAGGGAACCCGCGGGCAGCAGGTCGGCCTTGGCGAGAAGCGAGGTGAGAAGCGCCGACTTGCCCACCTGCGCCCGTCCCGTCACGGGAAGGACCTGCCCCATGCGCACCATTTGGCGCGCCTCACCCAGCAAGGCGTCGCGCCCCAGGAAAGGGATCGGCAGCGGCAACGGGTCCGGGCCGAGGTACTGGATCTTCTCAGGTTGCGCTGGCGTCCCACTGTCACTGTCCGGCGCTGCGGCTTGATAGCCGGCCGCCTCGAACGGCTTCACGAACCGCCGGTTCCTCACCCAGGGCAGTTCACCCACCCGCGAGTCATTGGTGACCGGTCGCGGGTAACCACGGCTGGTGAGCCACTTGTCGACATGCGTCAAGAGTTGCCGCGGTGTCCAGAACCGCTCAGTGGGTGGCCCACCAGCCACCAGGCACCTGATGAGGGCCTGGCCGAAAGCCGTGAACTCGTTGTCCTCGGGCGACTTTGCCGTTCGGTTGGCTTCGCAGGCGGCGAGGACGTAGCAGCCCTCGGGTGCCTCACCGGCAACGTGCTGCTCGAAGGGCAGGACGTCCATGGCCAGCCCGGCATGGCAGCAGTCGAGAAGTACGAGTTTGATCGGCGCGGGCCCGCTGCCCACTGCATTCATCAGGTCGGCGAACGCCAACATGGTGCTCGGCATGTCGGCTCGGGAATGCGTCAGTGGCAACAGGAGTTGCCCGCCTTCTTCGACACCGTGACCCGCGAAGTAGAGGACGAAGCACTCCTCCGCCGCCTGGGACGCCGCCTGGACGACCGAGAGGATCTCGGCGGGGTTGCTCTTGTGCGTCAAGATCTCCTGGCAGTGATCGAGCCTGAGCCCCCACACAGCAGGATCACGCAGTTGCTCGCTCACCTTCTCGACGGTTCGCTCAACCGCCTCGAGCTCGGCGAACGTACTGTCGGTGAAGATGCGGGACGAGATGAGGACGGCGCGTGACTTCTCTCCGGCAGGCGGCTCGGCGTTCATGAACTGCCGAGAGAACGCGGCAGTTCGCGGAGCACCGCCTCGGCAGTTTCGGGGTCACGCGCCTCGATGGTGATGGTCCGCGTGCCGTCAGGAGCATCCACGCGTTCGATGACCAGCATCGGCCTGTCCTCGGCCGGACGGGAGGCGGCCTTCGACCGCCAGTAGTCGATCACCGACTGTGCCAGCACCCCGACCAGTCCCGCGTCGATGGCAAAGCGCAGACAGTCCGCAAGCACTCCCATGTCACCGGGGAGGGTGGCCGCGTGTTCGCGCCGGACGACCACACGGCGCAGATCACGCTCGGACTTGAGCCACTTCTCCAGCGCGCCCAACTCGTCGGAGCGCGCGTCCACCAAACGAAGAGTGATCTGCACCAGGCCCCCCGGGCTTGCGACCAATCAGATGCCGCACCCTACCAGCTGCGAACAGGCCGAGGCGCCGGCCTTGGACACGCTCCTCCGCTTCGTCGCGGACGACTCCGCGCGCGATGCGGCGCATGATCGCCGTCGGCGCGTCGTCGACGCCTGCCGCAGGTCGAGGAAAGGCAAAAGCCCCAGGTCACGGCGAGTGAGTCCTGGGGCTTTCACAGAGCCGCCTGCGGGATTCGAACCCGCGACCTACGCATTACGAGTTTGCCCAATCACCGTCCGTGGTCGTCCACGCTCGTCCAGACCACAGGTCAGCGGACTACGCGGGACCGAACCGGATCGTCACGGACGCAGTGGACTGAGACCAGAACTGAGACCGGGCGCCCGACCAGCCCCGACGACCCAAGGCCGTCGCGATGGGCAGACGGCCTGGAGGCTGGCAGCGCTCCCCCGGAATCGTTCATCCTGTCTAGGTATCTACCTAGAGAAGGGAGCGGCCAGTGCCCGAGCGGAGCCCGCGCGGAACCTACCTGCGGATCGCCGATGCGCTGCGGACCAAGATCAGCGAAGACTCCACGGTGATGGCACTTCCCTCCGAGGCGGAGCTGATGGAGGAGTACGGCGTCGCCCGCACCACAGTGAAGCGCGCCCTCGACGTCCTCGCGGCAGAGGGCCAGATCCGGTCGCAGCCCGGTGTCGGATGGGTCGTCGGACGCGCCGAGCCGAAGGTCCCGGTGCTCGCCCAGCTCACCGCCCTCGCCCGAAATCTCGACGTCGGGACCGTCTTCCCCTCGGAGAAAGAACTCACCGAACACACCGGTGCAGCGAGAGGCACCGTCCGACGCGCCCTCGCGCAGCTGGAGGGCGCCGGGGTCCTCGAAGTGCGCCACGGAAAGGGCCGGACCGTCCGCGCCCTGCCCGCCGATCACACCTAGGAGCAGATGCCCGTGTGGGCCTACGACCTTGCCGAGTCACTGCTGTCCACCGACCTCCCCCGCCGCTGGACCCACTCCAAGGGGGTGGCCGACAGGGCGCGCACCCTGGCTGGGATCCTCGGCCCGGACGCCGAACTGTTGGAGTCCGCAGCCGTACTTCACGACGTCGGCTACTCGCCGCGGATCGTCCACACCGGGTTCCACCCGCTCGACGGCGCCAGGTTTCTCCGTTCGGAGAACGTGGACGAGCGCGTCGTACGGCTGGTCGCCCACCACTCGTGCGCGCTGCTCGAAGCCGAGGAACGCGGCCTGCGGCACGAGCTGGAGGCAGAGTTCCCGCTGGAGGAACCCCACCTGGTGGACGCGCTGATCTACTGCGACATGACCACCACGCCGGATGGCACGCTGACGACGACGCCCGACCGGATCGCGGAGATCGTCGGCCGATACGGCCCTGACAGCATCGTCGGCCGCTTCATCCGCCGCGCCGAGCCGGAGATCAACGCGGCGGCACGTCGAGTCGAGGTCCGCCTACTGAAGTCGAACCCCGACTCCTAACCGATGTAGGGCTCGGTGCGGCCGGCCTCCAGGCCATGCTTGATTCGCAGCCGCATGGACGGGTGAATGTCCAGGTCATTGAGGTCCGCTGGGTGGACCCAGCGGACCTCTTTCGACTCCGAACTCGTCCGCAGGACGCCACCGATCGGGCGGGCCCTGAAGCAGATGGAGAACTGCTGCCGGACCTCGCCATCGTCGTAGGCCATGACGTGCCCGGGGTCTGTGTAGAGCCCGACAACCGAGGCGACCTCGACGTTGATCCCAGTCTCCTCCCGCACCTCGCGGACCACCGTGTCCGCCACGGACTCCCCGATGTCGTGGCCACCCCCGGGCAGGGCCCACAGGTCGTTGTCCGTCTTGTGGATCAGCAGCAGCCGACCCTCAACGTCAGTCACCACGGCGGTGACGGACGGCACGACGGAGTTCGCTGCCGGGGCGGCCGGGTCATGGAAGTGGTCGATACGGCTCACGCTGCGCTCTCACTTTCGAGTCGGGGCGACGTGATGGTCCGGGAACTCTCCCAGATCCGCTCGATGCTCGCCGCGTACGTGCTGAACAGCTCGCCGCCGTCCACCTGCGAGAGGTGCAGGACCGGCGCCAAGTAGGCCCCGACGCCGTAGACGTGCCCGTTCACGAGTAGGTCGTCGTCGGCACGGTAGAGCGAGTTGTAGAGCGTGGTCGCGTGAAGCCGGAACTCGACCCCCGGGACGCCGAACAGCGGCGCATAGTTGGCCAGCGCATTGCGGATCTTGCCAGCCATCGCGGGCCCGATTCCCTCGTCCTCCCCTCGCTGAGCCACGCCAGCGCAGTCGGGATCGCCCAGCATGAGCCGCACCGGCACGCCCGCCTGTGCCTTCTCCCGGACGAGCCTGAAGAACAGCGGGTCCTCCGAGAGCCAGAAGCCTGCGTAGACCACGAGGTCGAAATTCCGCTCGGCCTTGGCGTAGAGGGAGGTCCAGAGCTCCTTCGGTACGACCGCACGATGCGGGTACAGCTTCACCAGCTCGGCCCGGCCAGCCTCGGCCGTAGCGGCGCTGCTCTGCTCGTCCGACCAGAGCTCGGACAGGTCTCGCTGCAGCAGGTTGGCGAGCGCGTATTGGAAGCGCCGATACGGCCGGCGCTCGTCCTTCGCCTCAACCCACCGCTCGACAGTCCGTGAGCTCACACCAAGCAGTTCCGCGATCTGCTCGATCTTCAGCCCACTCGCGAGGATCGCTCCCCGCAACCTCTCATTAGCCATCACGCCCTCCCATGGACGAAGTTACGGCGCTTGGACGATCCGGGACGACTTGACGGTAGCGAAGCCGGACCAAGGCCGTCCAGGTACGCCGTGGTCCGACAGGCCCAGAGAGCCGAATCTAGTGATGCGCGGTCGGAAATCTCCAGCCAAACGAAGCAATGGACTTGACGAAGCGTCGGCTTCTCGGCATCGTAAGAGACATGTTCAACATGTCTCGCAGTGCGAGGCGGACGAACTAGCAGCCCTTCTTTGGGCTGCTCTGAGCTGGGCAAATGCGACCGACGGTTGTCGGGGGAAGGCGGCTTCGCCGCGCGCCCTACGGACTGACGGCATCGCAGTTCCTTGAGAACTGAAGACACGATCGTGCGGGACCGACGCGAGGGCGGCGGTTCGCGGCAGGCACCTAGGCTGCTTCGGCAGGCCGGGGAGTTGAACCACCGCGACACGTACCCTCCCCCTACGCAGTGGCATGCCACCC
>NZ_JBIVVI010000243.1:0-8913 GCF_044757675.1 Kitasatospora sp. NPDC091257 | reverse complement strand
GCCTCCGCACCCCTCGCCCGGGCCGCCCCCAGCAGCCCCAGCCCGCCCACCAGCAGACTCACCGCGGCCACCCCGGCCGACACCCACTCGGCCTCCACCAGCGCATGCGCCAGCACCTCCAGGTCCTCCACCAGCCCCAGCACGAGGCCCAGCAGCAAGAAGATCACCGCCGCCGTCACCGCGATGATCGGCACGACCACCCCCAGCACCCCCCACCACCCCGACGCCCGCTCCCGGGGAGGCGCCGCCACCGGCAGCCGCGCCACCGCATCGGCGTCCGCCCGCAACGCCGCATACCGCTCGTACTCCGGCGCCGCCGCGGCCAGCACGAACTCCGCGTTCTCCCGCGCCGCCCGCCGCAACCGCTCCGAACCCCGAGCCTCGTCCCCGCCGGCCCGCAGCGCCGCCCGCACCTGCGGCGCGGAGAGTGCTCGCCCCAGCTCCGTCTCGAAGTCCGCCCGATCCTGCTGCGGCAGCCGAAGCGACCTGTCCATGCTCGTCCCCGATCACCGTTCGTTTTGTTCTACAGAACTGTAGAACAAGGAGGCGGATCGCAGCAGCCCTGTTCACGGGTGGATTCGGTGCTCAGGAGGGGTCGGCCATGGGGACGCGGGCGAGGGCGTCGCGGATCAGCTCGGCAGGGTCGGGGGCGTCGATGCCCCACTCGCGGTACCAGTCGGTGATCCGAGCCATCGGATGTCCCGTCTTCAGTGACAGCTTCAGCAGCCCGGCCAGGTCGACATTGCTGATCCACAGCATGTCGACCGACCAGGGCTGACCTCCGGCAAGGAGCTCAACCGCCTCATCCACCGTGACCCCGGCCGGCAGGTCGTCACAGGACGATACGATCCCGCGGGCCCTCAGGTGGCGGGCCAGATCTCCGGGCTGGCGTTGCAGCTTCCGAGCCCCCATGATCAAGCGCGCGAACGGCACCACGTGTCCCAGCAGCAGGTTGCCCCAGCTCATCGCACTGTCGGGCGAGAACAACTCCTCGTCCAGGCGGGTGAACTCGTCCGGCAGAACGATCGGGACCTCCACGCCATAGGCCCTGAAGCGGTCGAGGACTTCGCGCAGTGAGCAGTTCCTCGATCCGGGCAGCTCCAACAGCCGCCTGAAGGTCAGGTCGGCCACGTCACTCCGCCGCCCCCTGTCCATGAACAGCTCCAGATCCGCCGGACAGGCGTCCTTCGGCATGCGCGGCACCCGGAACCCGGCAGCCCCGAGCACCTCCACAGCCCGGCGCGGCGCGATCCCCAAGTCCTGTTCCGCCCAGAGCAGGTGATCCACCGGAATCCCTTCCGACCGCGTCAACCACGGGCCGGTGCCGTTGAGGTTCCGGCTCAACAGCATCAGGGTCTCATCCGAGGGGAACGGCGGCAGGCCCGTCGCATCCACCTCAAGACCGTACCTCGTCATGGCTTCGGCGACCCGTCCGACCGGAATCCCGTGCACTCGACCGGACTTGACCAGGAATCCCAGCGGGACCTCGTCTCCCGGCTCCGGCCCGCCCCAGAACGTTCCACCCCCGGAGCGCTTCCAGAGGAAGATCGGATCGGTGTCGACAGCGGTGGCGAGAGCCAGCACCTCGCGGGTGACCTGTCGGCCCGCGCCCTCCCAGACGCCCGCCGCAGCGGCCGCTGGAATTCCTCTCAGATCGGCGATGACCAGCAGGTCGTTGACGCGTGCGAACCAGTGGCCGTCCACCTCCCGGAAGTGTGAACCGCTTTCACGGGGAATGCCGAACTCGGCGGCCCTGGCACGAGCGGTCTCGGACGTGACACCGAGATCGCGGGACAGTTTCGTAAGCCAGCCGTCGCCGTAATGCGCCAAGGACCACGACCTCAGGTCGTGCTCGACGACCGGCGCCAGAACGGCGATGTCGGAGGGGATCGCCGGGCGCACCCTCCTCTCCCCCATCAACTCCGCGCAGATCTGGGCGAGTTCAGGTGATGAAGGTTCCATCTCGTGGGCCAGTATCCGCCAGAGCGCCACGTTGTCCGGAAGGCTCCCCGCAACGCTCTCCCTGGTCGGTCCATCGGCGTTCTCGAACCACGCAAGGACGTCACCGTCCGCGAGAAAGCAGCCGGTACGACGAGTTTCGTAGTCGACCCCGCCGAATTCCAGCGGTCGTCCCTGCCGGATGACCTCGACTGCCACCAGGTCGGCGAACTGGTAGTTCTCCCCCGTCACCCGGTGAATCCACTCCATGCTCAGCACGGCCGAGTCGCCGCTCACGAACTCGGCCACCGCAGCCTCCAACAGCCCCCCGACCGTGTCCGACAGGTCGCTGATGATGCGACGGCGGTCGACGGACAGCTTGCCCGGCGACAGTCCTCCCGTGAGGTTCACCACGGCGCCGGGCAGTCCGCGCGGCGTGATGACCCCACGCACCACCTCCGGTTCGACCACCAGACCGTCCACCAGCAGGGCCCCGCCGTGCTCGCACCACGTCACCTGCGCGCCCTCCGGGGCTTCGGCCCAGGGCGTCATCCCGCCCCAGGCACTGAAGCAGAAGCTCTCTTCTTGAGGCGCCTCCCGTGCTTTCAGGACTCCGGGCTCCCATATCGCCGTCCGGTCGCGGTGCACCGCCGAGGTGGCGAACTCCGCAACGGCCAGAAGGCGTTCCAAGACGTCGAGACACGACCACGACTCCGTCAGCTCGATGTCCTCCCGCAGGTACAGCCGTACGGTGGTGCCGGGCGCGCTGCCCTGCTCGGACCGCTTGGCGATGCGGAAGAGGTGACTCGGGCCGTAGATGGAGACCTCCAGCTGCGGGCCCAGCTGGCCGGAGGCGTCCAGGCGGCAGGTCGTCACCCGGATCTCGTCGGCGAGCATGAAGTAGCTCAGCACGCCGATGCCGAAGCGGCTGTTGGGATGCAGCTCGACGGGCGGATCCACCTTGCGCCACTCGGCGCGTTCGAGCTTGAAGTCCAACTGCTCGGCGAAGCGGGCGCCGGCGTTGGAGAAGACTCCCCGCAACTCCTCTTCGCCCATTCCCACGCCGTTGTCCTCGCACTCCAGGTAGGCGCGGCCGTCCTCGTCCACTCCCTGGCGGAACTCGATCCGGCCGTCGTAGGAAAGGGGGCCCAGGCGGAAGGTCCGTGACCGGTCCAGGTACTGCACGCGGGCCCGGGCGTACCGGCAGGCGTCGAGGGCGTTCTGGTAGAGCTCGCGGACGGCCAGGTCCCGGTCGCGGTAGAGCTCGACGCCCATCAGCAGGCTGCGCACCCGGCGTTCGTCCATCCGGAAGCGGGCCCAGCCGGTGAAGGCGCCGGCGGCGGGGCCGGCCTCGTCCGAGGTGAGACGGGTGGGCAGCGGGTGTTCGGTGAGGACGCGGCGGACGGCGTGGAGGAGTTCGTCGGCGCGGGCCGTGTACTCGCGGAGCCCCTCGACCACCGCCTCGTGGTGGCACTCCGCGCGCAGGACGGGAAGGTCGTAGGAGCCGCCCCAGACTGCCAGTTCGAGTGTCCGGCGCAGGTCGGCGAGGTCGACCTCGTCCGGGATGCCGAGGTGCTCCGCCACGATCTCGGGCAGGGCGGTCATCTCGATGGCGGTCCCGTACGCCAGCGCGAGAAGCAACGCCACCCTCGGCTCCCGGACGTGCTGTTCGCCCGGGGCCCGCAGGTGGTCGTCAGCGCTGAGCCCGGCGAGGTAGTCGCGGTTGCCGACGTCGGGGCCCCGGCGCAGGCCGTGCAGCAGTGCGCAGACACGCTTGGTCGCGAAGGTCTCGCCGAGGTCGGCGAGCATCGGGAGTCGGTCCAGGATCTCGCCGACGCCCTCGGGGTCGGCGAGGTCCTCGTGCTGGTCGAGCCAGCGGTGGAAGAGCCACCAGCCGAGCGGCACGGCGGAGGCGGGGCGGGTCCGGGTGCGGCCGACGAGCAGGTCGTAGGACTCGATGAACTGCTCGTAGGCCGATCGGTCGGCGTCGGGCTCAGATGACGGCGCCAGGTCGGTCGGCCCGACAGCGGCCCGCGCCGCCGCCAGGTTCAACGACCGGACCCGGTAGAGGAACGGGAGCACGGCCAGCAGTGCCGCCTCGGCCGGGTAGAGCTTCAGCGGCTCCTCGCCGAGCAGCCAGCCGACCCGTTTGGCGAAGCGCTCCGCGATGCCCGGGTCCTGCCAGGGGTCGTCCGTCGTGTCGACCGAGTCGCGAAGCCGGGCCAGCTCTCCGACGGCCTCCAGTACGACGCGCTGGTAGGGCTCGGTGTCCTGGTCCTCCCGTACGTGCCGCCAGGTGGGCGATTTCGCGACGAGATCCACCCACGTGTCGGCCCGGACGGACGCTGCCGGGGGTCGGCTCCCGTCCAGGAAGAGGTTCTCGATGTTCCCGGCCTGCACGACCGTCCCGTGCACCGGGCCGTTCGCCGTGTTCGCCGTGTGGTCCGCCATCCCTCGTACCCTCCCCGTGTGCAGGGGACGAGCGTAGGGCAGTCGCCCCTCACGCCACGGTCAGAATCCCGCGCATGAAGTGGTGGAAGGTGCAGAGGTACGCGTAGGCGCCCGGTTGGCTCGGGGCGGTCAGGGTGGCGCCGGCGCCCGGGGCGAGGGGGCCGGTGTCGAAGGTGCCGTCCTGGGCGGTGAGGGTGTGGGCGGTGGTGCCGGTGTTGGTCACGGTCACCACCGCGCCCGGGCCGACGGTGAAATTGTCGGGTTCGAAGGAGAAGTCGCGGATCGTCACCGTTCCCGCGAAGGGGGTGGGCGACGGGGCCGGAGAGGACGGCGCGGACGGCGCCACGACGGGGCTGGTGGTCTCCTCCGGGCCCGGTACGACGAACGAGCTGATGCAGCCGGTCAGCAGGGGACCGGCTGCGAGCAGCAGCAGGGCGGCGGCCCGGACGGGCGACCGCATCAGGCGGTGGTGGCCAGCTTGACCCGCTTGGCGTCGGCGGCGGCCGTCGGGCTGGCGCCGATGTTGGAGACGGTGGCGGTGAGGACGGCGTCGACGTCCGGGAGCCAGTTGGTGGTCTTGGACTGGACGACGATCAGCCGTGTCTGCGGCGTCCCGTCGCAGATCACGTCCGTCTCCGCGGTCCGGCTGGAGCCGAAGGCGATCGACGAGGTGTCCTCCGGGTCCTTCTGCTCCGCCGTGACGGTGAGCGAGCGGGCCTCGTCGGCGACGGTGCAGAGGTAGTCGACCTCCACCCGGATCCGGCCGGGGAGCCTGGCGTCGATCCTGGCGTCGCCGAGGGTGACGCTGGTGACGGGGGTTTCGGAGGTCAGGGTCGGATCGTCGGCCAGGGCGGGTGGTACGGCGGCGCCGGTGAGGCCGGTGAGCGCCGAGGTGAGTACCGTCAGGATGATCCACCGCTGCACTGCAACCTCCCGGTCCGAGAACGTGTTGCGGCCGACGCTAACCGCCCGGCGGCTCGCCCGCTCGCCGGACCGTCCCGAACGTCATACCAACAGCCCATCGCCCGGCGCCCCACCCCGTCACCGCCGCCGTCACCGCCGCCTCCGGAGCCAGACCGCCCAGGTCAGCGTCGAGCAGCCCGCGTACGCCACCAGGAACCCCGTGTACGCCCCGATCGCGCCCGCGAGCTCGATCAGTGCCGCCGACCTGCGCCGGGATCCTCCCGATGGTTCGCGTGAGAAGTCGACCTGGTCGACTTCTCACGCGAACCGGGAAATGACGTCGGCCCGTGCCCCAGGACACCTGGGGCACGGGCCAAAAGGTGCACTCCGCACAGGTCACGTCGTCAGGTGGTCGAACTCCCCAGCCTTGACGCCGAGCAAGAGCGCGCCGAGCGCGCCGGGCGAAGTGGTGAGGACGGTGTCGGGGTCATCGCTCTCACGAATCCTGACGGTGACGTCGGCGACTGCTGAGACGTCGATGCAGTTAGCAGTGTCACCGCTGAACGAGGACTTCTGCCAGCTCTGAACGGCCATGATTCTTCCCGTCTCACATGCTCTGGGCGGTACGGCGGATCAGGTCGCGGGACGCGTCGGGTTTGAGCGCACTCGCCTCCAGCCGATCCCATACGGCTCGATACTTGATCAGCTGCGGCTCAGTGTCAATGAACTCGAATCGGTCCCCATCGACCTGGACGCGGTCCAACCGCGCGACCTCTGCGGCGAAGTACACGATCCCGGCCCCGGAGCTGGGATAGCTACCGGTGCCGAACGGGATGACGCGCAGGTCGATGTGCGGGTATTCACTCATGGTCATCAGGTATTCGAGCTGATCACGGGCAACCTCCGGGCCACCAAAGCCCATACGCAAGGCAGTCTCATGGACGACGGCCGACAGCGGAATCGGATGCTCGCCGAAGAGCACCGCCTGTCGCTTGATGCGATGAGATACCAGGTGTTCCACTTCGGGCGGGGACAACGGCGGGACTACGTCCCGAAATAGGGCGCGAGCATGCTCAGGGGTCTGGAGAAGACCAGGGATGTGAACCACTGAAACGATCCGCATCGTCTGCGTGTGATGTTCGAGTTCGGCCAGGTCGAGTGCTCCGGCCGGGAGGATCTCGCGGTACTCCCAGGTGTACGGCGAGGACGCTGACGGGTGGGTCGCGGCCTGGGGGCTCGCCGACTCGGGCGGCCGGACCCACGTCATCGGCGTCGACGGGCGAACGCGCATGACCCTCGCGTCTCCCGGGCGGGCCGTGCGTCACTTCTCCAGGCGGCCGGATGTCACCGCCAGGCCGATCCGGCTCGCGCGGCCGGAGGCAGCCGCGGCGAGCCGGGCCGAAGCAGCCTGAGCCCGAGCCGGCGCCCTCCAGATCTGTTCACAAGCGGAACCGCGCGCAACCGTAGCGCGAACGGGGCACCCGTGCCAGCCTGTTCGAGGCCTCGGGGGGCAGTGGTCCGCACGGGACTCGGCCCGCCCGGCCTTCCTGCACTGTCGACTGGGACGGGAGTACGGAATGCGCATCAAGATCGGACGGCGCACGGCCAGCATCGCGGCGGTGGCGGCGTTGACGGCCGGCGCGGTGGCCATGGCCACCGGGAGCGCCTACGCCGCAGGTCCGGGCGGGGTGGAGGCTTGCCCCAACGGCAGCGTCTGCCTGTACTACAACTCACCGGGGAACGGCTGGGGATCGTTCGACAACTTCTCGCCGAACCAGAACCTCGACCTGCACAACTACACGTTCGCCCGCTACGCGAACGGCTCCGGCTACGGGGTGACGATGTACAACAACGCCGCCTCGATCGTGAACAACACCGGCCACACGGTGTGGGTCAGCAAGATCAGCGACGGCCTCTGGGTGCCCTTCGACAACGGGTACGCGGGATCGCTCAACGCCGCGGCGAACAACGACGCCCGCCTGTTCTCCTGACGCACCGCAAGCAACCTCGAAGGGCCCTCCACCGCGCGCGGGGGCCCTTCGGGCCTTCCTGGGCTACCACCCGTCGCTACCGCCCGACGGCGCCGATGAAGCCCAGCAGCCGTTCGTTGACCGCTTCCGGCTGTTCCAGGTTGAGCCCGTGCCCGGCGCGGTCCAGGATCTCCGCCCGCACGCCCGGGATCAGCCGGGTGACGCGCTCCACCACCTGGCGCGGTCGCAGCAGCGCGCTGCGCCTGCCCACCAGGACGAACACCGGCAGCTCGATCGACGCCAACTCCTCGTCCGTGAAGGGCCGGGCCGGCGGACGGGAGGACGGCTTGTAGCTCCGCATGGCGAGCATCAGCGGGGCGATCATCTCGCGTGGCGCGCTCAGCGCCGGGTTGGCGAGCAGCCGGCCGACCGCCGGGCGCAGCGGGCGCGGGGCGAGCATCCCGAACAGGCCGCCGATCATGTGGGCGTAGAACCGCGCGGGCACCTTCTCGATCCCGCCGGGGTCGAGCGGCGTGATCGAGGCCAGCCGTTCGGGCGCGTGGACGGCCTGGTTGAGCGCCAGCCAGCCGCCGTAGGAGACGCCGACCAGGTGGACCCGTTCCAGCCCGAGGCCGGCGAGCACCTCGCCCAGCCAGGCCGCGTTCTCCTGCGAGCCGGCCGCGACGACGCGCTGCACGCTGCGACTTGGGTCGTCCAGGGTGTCGATCGCGTAGACGGGGTGGTGCTCGCCCAGCGCCGCGATCTGCGGGTACCAGTTGGACGGGTGCCCGGCGTGGCCGTGCAGCAGCACGATCGGTTCGCCGGTCGTGGCGCCGTAGCGGTGGACGTGGACGCTCCCGTACGCGGTCTCGACGTCGAGCTCCTGGCGCGGACCGGGCCACAGCTCCATCGCCCGGTCGTACGCCGCAAGGAACTTCGCCCGGGCCGCCTCGCTGACGAAGTGTCCGACGCTGGTCCTGGTCATGATCCCTCCCTGTTTGATGGTATGGTTGTACCACAAAAATATCCGAAAGGAACCCGATGCCGAAGCTGGTGGATCACGAGGAACGGCGGGCCCACATCATCGACGCGCTGCTCCGCTCAGCGGCGAGCAGCGGCCTGCACTCCGTCACCATGCGCTCGGTGGCCGTCGAGGCGGGCGTGTCGGTTCGGCTCGTGCAGTACTACTTCGACACGAAGGAGCAGCTGCTGCTCGCCGCCATGACCCGCCTCGCCGCCCGCATGGGCGAACGGGTCCAGCGGCGCGTACGCGAGAGCGGCGCCGCGGGCGACCCGCGCGGCATCATCGAGGCGGTGCTCCTGGAGGCCGTCCCCACCGACGAGGAGAGCCGCGCCTTCCACCTCATCTACACCGAGTACGCGGTGCTCTCCGTCACCGACCCGGCGCTCGGCGGACAGCCGTTCCTGGCGGCCCCGAACGAGATGGAGGCCTTCCTGGCGGCCCAACTGACGGCAGCCCAGCAGGCCGGAGCAGCCGATCCACACCTGGACGCGCGCCAGGAGGCCGTCGTCCTGCTGGCCACCTCCGCCGGCCTGGGCCTCAGCGTGCTGCTCAAGCAGCGGACGGCGGCCGAGGCGACCGCCGTCCTGCACTACCACCTGGGCCGGATCCTCCCCGGCCGCAGGTAGG
>NZ_JBIVVI010000242.1:0-9039 GCF_044757675.1 Kitasatospora sp. NPDC091257 | reverse complement strand
CCGCTTCACCCCGCACGCGCCACCAGCAGCCGGGAGAGCTGGTCGAGCCGGGCCGCGACCTCCTCCGCGCCCGGGGCGGGCGGCAGCACGGGCAACGGCCCGTCCACGGCGTCGACCTCGACGCTCTCCACCGGCTCCAGCTCCAGCGGGAACAGCTCCTCGGCGCCCTCGCCGGCCCGTCGCGGGCGCCCCGCCGCCGGATCGCCGTCGCCCGCCGCGAGCAGGTGCAGCCGGGCCAGCACCTGGAGCGGCGAGTGCCGCCAGATGCTGAGCAGCTGGCCGGCCTCGGCGGCGATCCGCAGGGCCGCCCCGACCGTCCGGGCTTCGGGGTCCGCGCCGAAGTCGCTGCGGCGGCGGACCTCCTCCAGCGGCCAGTCGGCCCCGGCCAGGGCCGCCGACGCGCGGGCGCCGCGCAGCGCGGATTCGGAGGTGACCTCGGCCGCCCGGCGGCGCATCACCCGGTGGCCGTAGAGGCGGTCGACGGCCTTGCGCACCTCGGCCACCGCGTCGGGCACCCCGGGGAGCTGGGCCAGCGGGGCGAGGGGATCAGTTCCAGTGCTCACCTACCCGAGAGTAATGAACGGGCCGCCCCTCCCGGAACAGCAACCCCGCATCACCCATTAGAGGCAATCCTCACTTCCCGCCCGCGACGGAACCCAAACCCCGGCTAGCATGGCCACTATCGGAGACGATAACGATTTCCAACTAGGGGTCGCGGCGCGCGCACCCCGGGCAGGCGGCCCGCAGCGAGGGCCCTGAGCGAGAGCCGGAGTCCCCAGATGAAGATCGCCTTCGTCGGCAAGGGCGGCAGCGGGAAGACCACGCTGTCCGCGCTGTTCATCCGCCACCTGGCGGCCATGGGCCGGCCGGTCGTCGCCGTGGACGCCGACATCAACCAGCACCTCGGCCCCGCCCTGGGGCTGACCGACGATCAGGCCGCGGAACTGCCCCCGCTGGGCGGACACCTGCCGGAGATCAAGGAGTACCTGCGCGGCAGCAACCCGCTGATCCGCTCCTCCGACGAGATGATCAAAACCACGCCGCCCGGACGCGGTTCGCGGCTGCTGCGCATCGTCGAGGAGAACCCGGTCTACGCCTCCTGCGCCCGCCCGATCGCGCTGGACGAGGGCTCGGTACGGCTGCTGGCGACCGGCGCGTTCACCGAGGAGGACCTCGGGGTGGCCTGCTACCACTCCAAGGTCGGCGCGGTGGAGCTGCTGCTCAACCACCTGCTGGACGGCCCCGGCGAGTACCTCGTGACCGACATGACCGCGGGCTCGGACTCCTTCGCCTCCGGCCTGTTCACCCGCTTCGACCTGACCTTCCTGGTCGCCGAGCCGACCCGCAAGGGCGTCTCCGTCTACCGCCAGTACCGGGACTACGCCCGCGACTTCGGCGTGCAGCTGCGAGTGGTCGGCAACAAGGTGCAGGGCCCGGACGACCTGGCCTTCCTGCGCCGCGAGGTCGGCGCCGACCTGCTCACCACCTTCGGGCAGTCGGACTGGGTGCGCCGTCTGGAGCAGGGTGCCGAACCGCCGCTGAAGACCCTGGAGCCGGCCAACCGGGCCGTGCTGGAGGAGCTGCGGTTCGAGGCCGACGCGGCGTACGGGCGGCGGGACGCGCGCCGCTACACCGAGCAGGCGGTGCTCTTCCACCGCCGCAACGCGGAGAGTTGGGCCAACTCCAAGGTCGGCATCGACCTCGCGACACAGGTGGACGAGGAGTTCGTCCTCGGCGGGTTCGCGGACGACGGCGGGCGCACGGCCCCGGCGGGCGCCCACGTCTGACCCGCACCACCACAGCCGAACGGGCCACGGCCTCCCCATCCCGGGAGGCCGCGGCCCGTTCGCCGTGCGTGCTCCTGCTCCGGGACCGCTCCCGACCCCGGCCCCGCTCCCGTCGCCGGTCCCCGGCCGGCTGGTGCCACGACCCCTGCCACCAGCAGATTCCCGACCGTTCGGCCACCACCCATTGGGGTGAATCAGGGGGTTTTCCGCTTCCCTCCCGGAACCACGCTGTGCAAAGCTTTCATTACCCTCGGTTTACCGAGTCTTGATGGTTCGCCCGGCGGCCCCCGGTGAGACGTCCCGCACCTCGCCCGGAGCCCTGACGGGCCTGATGGTCAACGCCGGCCGGTGACACCCGCACTCCCCCGCCGCGCCCACGCCATCCCGCCACACCGTCGCGACCCACGACAGCCGATCCGCCCCGGAGCCCCACCCCGGACTCACCGCCGGACCTGACTGCGTTCGCTCCCCCGGACAGACGGGAAGACAATGACCCTCGACATCTCCAGCGCCCCCATCGCCTCCGACACCACCGACCACGCGCCGCCGGGCCCGGCCCCCCGGATCCGGTGGGCCCAGGACCTCTCCGCGTCCCTCGTGGTCTTCCTCATCGCCGTGCCGTTCTCCCTCGGCATCGCGCTCGCCACCGGCGCCCCGCTCACCGCCGGCCTGGCCGCCGCGGCCGTGGGCGGGATCGTGGTCGGGCTGTTCGGCGGCACACCGCTCCAGGTCAGCGGCCCCTCGGCGGCGCTGACGGTGATCACCGCCGGGCTGATCGCCCGGTACGGCTGGCAGGCCACCTGTGCCATCACCGTCGCCGCCGGCCTGCTCCAACTCCTCCTCGGCGCACGTCGGGTGGCCCGGACGGCGCTCGCCGTCTCGCCCGCGATCGTGCACGGCATGCTGGCCGGGGTCGGGATCACCATCGCGATCGCGCAGCTCCACGTCGTCCTCGGCGGCTCCCCGCAGAGCTCCGCGATCGCCAACGTCCTGGCCCTTCCAGGCCAGTTGTCCGGCCCGCACCCGGCCGCGGTGCTGGCCGGCACGGTGACCGTCGCCGTCCTGGTCGGCTGGCCCCGGCTCGGCCGACTCCCCGGTCGTGCCGGCGAGTTCGGCGCCCGGCTGACCAAGGTGCCCGGCCCGCTGGCCGGGGTCGCGCTGGCCACCGCCCTCGTCCTCGCCCTGGACCTGCGGCTCGCCCACATCGAGCTGCCCGCCTGGCGCCCGCAGTCGCTCCTGCCCGCGCTTCCGCACGGCCCGGTCCTCGGGTTGCTCGCCGCCGTCCTCACCGTCACCGCCGTGGCCAGCGTGGAGTCGCTGCTGTCCGCCGTCGCGATCGACCGGATGTCCCGGCGCACCGGCGACCTCGACCGCGAACTGCGCGGCCAGGGCCTCGCCAACCTGGTGAGCGGCCTGGTCGGCGGGCTGCCGGTCGCCGGGGGCGCGGTGCGCGGCACCGCCAACGTGCGGGCCGGTGGCCGGACCAGGTGGGCTTCGGTGCTGCACGGCGTCTGGGTGCTGGCCGCCGCGCTGGCGCTGACCGGCGGTCTGCGCCACATCCCGCTGGCCGCGCTCGCCGCGCTGGTGCTGGTGGTGGGGCTGCAGATGGTGAGCTTCGCGCACATCCGCAGGGTGCACCGGCACCGCGAGTTCCCCGTCTACCTGATCACCGTGCTCGGCGTGGTGGCCGCCGGCGTGCTGTGGGGCGTCGCGATCGGCGCCGGCGCCGCCGTACTGCTCGCGCTCTACCGGCTGACCCGCGCCCACGTGGACGTGGAGACCGGCCCCGACGGGACGGTCACCGTCCGGACGCACGGCCCGCTCACCTTCACCGCCGTGCCCCGGCTCAGCCGGGCGCTGGCCGGCATCCCCGCCGGGGCCGAGGTCACGGTGATCCACGACGGCTCCTTCCTGGACCACGCCGCGTACGAGACGCTGCACACCTGGCGGGCCGCGCACCAGGACGCGGGCGGCCGGGTCTCGATGGCGACGCGCCGCCAGGACGACGAAGTGCTGGACCCGGACGGCACCGTGCGCGCGGGCAGTTCACCGGGCCCGCACCGGTGCCGGGCCTGGACGCCCTGGGTCGGCCACCACTGCATCGATCAGCAGGAGGACCCGCACGGCCGACTGCTGGACGGCGTCCGGGTGTTCCAGCTGCACACCGCCCCGCTGATCAGGCCGGAACTCGCCCGGCTGGCCCGCGAGGGGCAGGCGCCCTCCCAGCTCTTCCTGACCTGCGCGGACTCCCGGATGGTCACCAGCATGATCACCAACAGCGGCCCGGGCGACCTGTTCACCGTGCGCAACGTGGGCAACCTGGTGCCGGCCCCGCACGAACCCGGAGCGGCCGACGACTCGGTGGCCGCCGCGGTGCAGTACGCGGTCGAGGTGCTGGAGGTCCGATCGATCACGGTCTGCGGCCACTCCGGCTGCGGCGCGATGAAGGCCCTGCTGGACGGCGTGCACGAGCGCCCCGGGCCGCCCACCCCCCTGGCCCGCTGGTTGCGCAACGGCCGCGGCTCGCTGGACCGGCTCCGACGCGTCCCGGCGGAGTTCGCCGCCCGGCCGGCCGTGGACGTCGTGGAGCAGCTCTGCATCACCAACGTGGTCCAGCAGCTGGACCAGTTGATGGCGAACCCGGCGGTGGAGCGCCGGGTCGAGGAGGGCACCCTGCGACTGGTCGGGATGTACTTCGACTTCGCGACGGCCCAGGCCTATGTCCTGGACCGGGCCGCCGGGACGTTCAGCCCGATCGAGGCCCGCACCGGCAATCGCACGAACGGAATCGAACACCACGCCGAGAACCCCACCGGGACCGGCTCCGAGGACCGGCCGGACACAGCATCGGCCGAACGGGTGAATGCGGATGATCGGCTTCCGGCCGGGGACGGCGGGGAGGGCCCCCGACTGGCCGCCTGAGAGCCGGGTCCGTGTCCCGCCGGGCGGGCCGGGGCACGGGCCCACCCACCCCCGAACGGCCGTCCGGTCCTCCGCGATGAATCGGACCGGAACCTGGCCGGCCATCGATCAAAGGTCTACACCAATTCCCAGGAGCCTCTTGTCAACTGCCCCGTTCGCCTGGTGAGCTGTGCGCTGGGACACACGGGACAATCCCCACGCACGGGAACGCCCCCGATCATGACTCGATGAGGAGTGCGCGTTGAGCAACGAGAGCCTGGCCAACCTGCTCAAGGAGGAGCGGCGCTTCGCCCCGCCGACAGAGCTCGCCGCAGCCGCCAACGTCACCGCGGCCGCGTACGCGCAGGCCTCCGAGGACCGTCTGGGCTTCTGGGCCGAGCAGGCCCGTCGCCTCACCTGGGCCGTCGAGCCGACCGAGACCCTCGACTGGTCCAACCCTCCCTTCGCCAAGTGGTTCGCCGACGGCAAGCTCAATGTCGCGTACAACTGCGTCGACCGCCACGTGGAGAACGGCCTGGGCGACCGGGTCGCGATCCACTTCGAGGGCGAGCCCGGCGACGGCCGTTCGATCACCTACGCCCAGCTCAAGGACGAGGTCTCGCAGGCGGCCAACGCACTGCTGGAGCTCGGTGTCCGCAAGGGCGACCGGGTCGCCGTCTACCTGCCGATGATCGCCGAGGCGGTCGTCGCGATGCTCGCCTGCGCCCGGATCGGCGCCACCCACTCGGTGGTCTTCGGCGGATTCTCCTCCGACGCCGTCGCCTCCCGCATCCAGGACGCCCAGGCCAAGCTCGTCATCACCGCCGACGGCGGCTACCGCCGGGGCAAGCCCTCCGCCCTGAAGCCGGCCATCGACGAGGCGCTCACCAAGGTCGACGGCGTCGAGCACGTCCTGGTGGTCCGCCGCACCGAGCAGGACGTCCCGTGGACCGAGGGCCGCGACGTCTGGTGGCACGAGATCACCGCGCGCCAGTCCACCGAGCACACCCCCGAGGCGCACGACGCCGAGCACCCGCTGTTCATCCTCTACACCTCGGGCACCACCGGTAAGCCCAAGGGCATCCTGCACACCTCGGGCGGCTACCTCACCCAGGCCAGCTACACCCACCACGCGGTCTTCGACCTCAAGCCGGAGACCGACGTCTACTGGTGCACCGCCGACATCGGCTGGGTCACCGGCCACTCGTACATCGTCTACGGCCCGCTCTCCAACGGCGCCACCCAGGTCATCTACGAGGGCACCCCGGACACCCCGCACCAGGGCCGGTTCTGGGAGATCGTCCAGAAGTACGGCGTGACCATCCTCTACACCGCGCCGACCGCGATCCGCACCTTCATGAAGTGGGGCGACGACATCCCCGCGAAGTTCGACCTGTCCTCGCTGCGGGTGCTGGGCAGCGTCGGCGAGCCGATCAACCCCGAGGCCTGGGTCTGGTACCGCGAGCACATCGGCGGCGGCACCTGTCCGATCGTGGACACCTGGTGGCAGACCGAGACGGGCGCCATCATGATCAGCCCGCTGCCGGGCGTCACCGAGACCAAGCCGGGCTCGGCCCAGCGCGGCCTGCCGGGCATCGCGGCCACCGTGGTGGACGACAACGCCGTCGAGGTGCCGAACGGCTCCGGCGGCTACCTGGTGCTCACCGAGCCGTGGCCGTCCATGCTCCGCACCATCTGGGGCGACGACCAGCGCTACATCGACACCTACTGGTCGCGCTTCGAGGGCCGCTACTTCGCCGGTGACGGCGCCAAGAAGGACGAGGACGGGGACATCTGGCTGCTCGGCCGGGTGGACGACGTCATGCTCGTCTCGGGCCACAACATCTCCACCACCGAGGTCGAGTCGGCCCTGGTCGGCCACCCCTCGGTGGCCGAGTCCGCCGTGGTCGGCGCGACCGACGCCACCACCGGCCAGGCCATCGTCGCCTTCGTGATCCTGCGCGGCGGCGTCACCGAGAGCCCCGAGCTGGTCGAGGAGCTGCGGGCGCACGTCGGCCGCACGCTCGGCCCGATCGCCAAGCCGAAGCAGATCAAGGTGGTCGGCGAGCTGCCGAAGACCCGCTCCGGCAAGATCATGCGCCGCCTGCTGCGTGACATCGCCGAGGGCCGCGAGGTCGGCGACACCACCACCCTGGCCGACAGCACGGTGATGAGCCAGATCCAGGCCCAGCTGCCGCCCTCCGACAACAGCAACGGCAACGGCTGAGCCCATGACAACGGCTGAGCCCACGGCGCCGGCAACCGCCGAGCGCCACTGAGACGACGACTGTGCCCCGGGCGGTGATCACCGCCCGGGGCACAGTCGTCCCATCAGTCACCCGTTCGGACAGCGGGGCCCACCCGGGTATCCCGCCGCCTTCTCCCAGCGGCCCGGCCGCCGTCCGGTGCCGAGCCGCCGTTCGAGCACGGGGCCGCCCGTCGGGTACGCGGCCACCGTTCCGCGTACGGGCCGCCGTTCCGCGTACGGGCCGCTGCTCCTCCGGAGTGCGAAACCAGCCCGCAGGGATTAAGTCCTTTGTTAGGACAATCCGGATGTCACCCAAACGTCCCGCTAGACTATTAAGGACGCATCAAGATCCCTTGACGGGAGTCGCGGGCGTCACAGGGCGCGCCGGGAAGTCTGGTCGGCAACTGCACCACACGTGCATCCATTTGCCGCTTCCAGCCCCAGGAGGTCCCGCGTGACCGACCAGCCGCCCGTCCATGAGCCGACGACCCGCCGCCGGCAGTTCCTCGGCCGGCTGTCACTGCCCGAGCGCACCTTCATCACCGACGCCCTGCGCACCGAGACGGTCGGCGGCATGCTGCTGCTGGGCGCCGCCGTCGTCGCACTGATCTGGGCCAACGCGTGGCCGCAGGCCTACCAGAGCGTGCTCGACTACACCGTCGGCCCCTCCGCCCCGCTCCACCTGAACCTCTCCCTGGCCACCTGGGCCAAGGACGGCCTGCTGGCGATCTTCTTCTTCGTCGCCGGGATCGAGCTCAAACGCGAGTTCGTCGCGGGTGAGCTGCGCACGCCCAGTGCCGCGCTGCTGCCCGTGGTCGCCGCCGTCTGCGGGGTGGCGCTGCCCGCGATCCTCTTCGCCCTGGTGAACTCCGGCAGCGGCGGGCATCCCAGTGGCTGGGCGATCCCGACCGCCACCGACATCGCCTTCGCACTCGGTGTGCTGGCCGTGGTCGGCAGCCACCTGCCGTCCCCGCTGCGCGCCTTCCTGCTCACCCTGGCGGTGGTCGACGACCTGATCGCGATCCTGATCATCGCGATCTTCTACAGCCACGGCATCAAGTTCTGGGCGCTCGGCCTCGCCTTCGTCGGGCTGGCGCTGTTCTGGTTCCTGCACCGGCGCGGCGTCCACGGCTGGTACCTCTTCGTGCCGCTGGCCTTCGTGACCTGGGCGCTGATGCACGAGAGCGGCATCCACGCCACGGTGGCGGGTGTCGCGATGGGCCTGATGCTGCGCTGCCACCGGGAGGGCGACGAGCAGCACTCCCCCGGCGAGCACATCGAGCACCTGGTCCGCCCGCTCTCGGCCGGCCTCGCCGTCCCGCTGTTCGCGCTGTTCTCGGCCGGGGTGGCCGTCTCCGGCCCGAAACTGCGCGAGGTGTTCACCCAGGCCGCCCCGTTGGGCATCGTGATCGGCCTGCTGGTCGGCAAGTCGGTGGGCGTGTTCGGCGGGGCCTGGCTGACCGCCCGGTTCACCAGGGCCGAGCTGAACCCGCGGCTCAAGTGGGCCGACATGGTCGCGGTCTCGGTGCTCGCGGGCATAGGTTTCACCGTCTCGCTGCTGATCAGCGAGCTGGCCTTCCCGGACGACCCTGCGCTCGCCGCCCGGGCCAAGACGGCGGTGCTGGTGGGCTCGGTGCTCGCCGCGGTCGTCGCCACGGTTCTGCTGAAGCTGCGCAACCGGCACTACCGAGAGCTGTGCGAGGAGGAGGACCGGGACGTGGACGGGGACGGCATCCCCGACATCTACCAGGAGGACGACCCGGCCTGGCAGGCCAGGGTCGGCGAGTCGCCCCGCCCGGCGGCCGGTGAGGAAGGCGACCCAGGCCCCGGCCGCCAGGGCCGGCCCGGCCACACCGACTGAGACGCCCCGGCTGAAGCCCTGACCGAAGCCCTGCCCGACGCCCCGGCTGGGGCGCCCCGGCGGAAGCCCCCGACCGAGGCCTCCCGGCCGGGGCCCCGGAAGGCTCTTCGGCCGGCACCCGGAGGACCGGGGCGGGGGAACGGTCCGGCGGGCCCGACCGAGGCACCCGAGGACCGGGGACGACGACCTCCGGCAGGCCCCGGCGGAGGCGCCCGGAGCACCCCCGCCGCCGGGACACATCC
>NZ_JBIVVI010000241.1:0-9039 GCF_044757675.1 Kitasatospora sp. NPDC091257 | reverse complement strand
CGGTCGGTCGGGGGGAAGGCACAGGGGCCGAACCGCGAACTGGTCTACACCACACGTGGTGTAGACCAGTTTTGTAGCACGGGTGGAGAAGTCGAGGAACCCCGGAAAGCGGTGTCGCCGGGAAGCGCTATGAAATCGAAACCTACTTACCGAATGGCGATCATGGTCGCGGCTGCGATCGGCATTTTGGCCGACCGCGCAACAAAATCGATTTTGGCTAATCGCGCAACAAAAGCACAGCCTGTTCCGGTGGGCCCTGCCAGGCGCGTTGGGCCGGGGCGACCGGGCTTTCCGAAATGCCGAAGGCCCCCGGACCGTCGGGTCCGGGGGCCATTGCGGGGATAACCCCGGTGTCGCCCGGGCTCAGGCCTTGGTGACGTCCTCGACCTGGTCGTCGTCCTCCCGCCCGGGTGTTTTCAGGTTGAATTTGACGATGATGAACCGGAAGAGCGCGTAGTACACGGCGGCGAAGCAGAGGCCGATCGGGATGATCAGCCACGGCTTGGTGGCCAGCCCCCAGTTGATCGCGTAGTCGATCAGGCCGGCCGAGAAGCTGAACCCGTCGTGCACCCCGAGACCCCAGGTCACCGCCATCGAGGCGCCGGTCAGCAGCGCGTGCACGGCGTACAGGGCGGGGGCGAGGTAGGCGAAGGAGTACTCGATCGGTTCGGTGACGCCCGTCACGAAGGAGGTCAGGCCGACCGAGAGCATCAGGCCGTAGATCTCCTTGCGCCGGTGCGGCTTCGCCGAGTGCGCCATCGCGAGGGCGGCGGCCGGCAGCGCGAACATCATGATCGGGAAGAAGCCGGACTGGAACTGGCCGGCCGTCGGGTCGCCCGCCAGGAAGCGCGGGATGTCGCCGTGCACGATCGTGCCGTCCGGCTTGACGAACTCACCGAACTGGAACCAGACGAAGGTGTTCAGCAGCTGGTGCATGCCGATCAGCAGCAGTGCGCGGTTGAAGACGCCGAAGATGCCGGCGCCGGCCGCGCCCAGGTCGGCGAGGGTCTGCGAGAAGTCGTTCAGGCCGCGGCCGATCGGCGGCCAGACCCAGAGCGCCACCACGGCGGTCAGCATGCCGACCAGGGCGGTGATCATCGGAACCAGGCGGCGGCCGTTGAAGAAGCCGAGCCAGTCGACCAGCTTGGTGCGGTGGAACCGGACCCACAGCCAGGCCGACATCAGGCCGATCAGGATGCCGCCCAGCACGCCCGGGTTCTGGTACGTCGCGGCCGCCGCCTTCGCCGAGGTGTAGTCCACGCACTGGTCGCTGACCAGCACCGTCGGCGGCTTGCAGTGCTCCGGGAAGGCGTGCAGGACCCGGAAGTAGACCAGGAAGCCGACCACGGCGGCCAGTGCCGTCGAGCCGTCCGCCTTCTTCGCCATGCCGATCGCGACGCCGACGCAGAACAGCATCGGCAGGCCGAAGGCCGAGTCGAGCAGTGCGCCGCCCGCGGCGGCGAAGACCCTGGCGACGTCGTCCCAGCCCAGTCCGTCCTTGCCGAACACGTCCGGCTGGCCGAGCCGGTTGAGGATGCCCGCGGCGGGGAGCACGGCCACCGGGAGCTGCAGGGAGCGGCCCATCTTCTGGAGGCCGCCGTAGAAGGTGTGCCACCACGTGGTCTGCGGGGCCGTGGCGCCTGCCGAACTCATCCTTCGCCCTCCGGGTGCGGTTGCCGGCCGGCGGGCCCCTGCGGGACCCTCGGGCGGGGTTCGGGAACACCCGGGGCCGTTACCGCGTTCCTCGGAGTACACATATATTGGTGTAGACCACTTGGAAGCAGGCCGTACTCCGGAGGCGCGAGCCCCGCTGATCGTCATCCTCGGGCGACGATCGGACGCCTGCCCGCCGGAATGGGCCAAAAGTGGACTAACGTGGCGGACCGGACCGGCACGGGTGATGCTGGTCGCGCTGCTCGCCGGCACGACCGCAGCCGAACCCGCGTCAGCCACCGGCACGGACCTCACCGCCCGGCGGTCGAGGGACACCCCAGCACCAGCGCAGGACGGCACCCGGCAGAGCCGCCGAAGGGCCGAGACAGAGGGAGAAACCAGATGGCCAGCAAGGCTGAGAAGATCGTCGCCGGTCTGGGCGGCATCGACAACATCGAAGAGGTCGAGGGCTGCATCACCCGCCTGCGTACCGAGGTCAAGGACGCCTCCCTGGTCAACGAGGCCGCCCTCAAGGCCGCCGGCGCCCACGGCGTCGTGAAGATGGGCACCGCGATCCAGGTCGTCATCGGCACCGACGCCGACCCGATCGCCGCCGACATCGAGGACATGATGTGAGCTGAGCCACCCGGGTTCAGCCCGCCCGGCCCGCCGACCCGCTCAGGGGGACGGCGGGCCGCGGCGCGTCCCCGCCGGCTCCCGGACCGGCTCCCCGCCGCTTCCCGGACCGGCCCCCCGGAGCGACTACGCTCAGTGCCTATGTCACGCATCGACGGCCGCACCCCCGAACAGCTCCGCCCGATCACCATCGAACGGGGCTGGAGCAAGCACGCCGAAGGCTCCGTCCTCATCTCCTACGGCGACACCAAGGTGCTGTGCACCGCCAGCGTCACCGAGGGCGTGCCCCGCTGGCGCAAGGGCAGCGGCGAGGGCTGGGTCACCGCCGAGTACTCCATGCTCCCGCGCGCCACCAACACCCGCGGCGACCGCGAGGCCGTCAAGGGCCGCATCGGCGGCCGCACCCACGAGATCAGCCGGCTGATCGGCCGTTCGCTGCGCGCCGTCGTGGACCACCGGGCGCTCGCCGAGAACACCATCGTCCTCGACTGCGACGTCCTCCAGGCCGACGGCGGCACCCGCACCGCCGCCATCACCGGCGCGTACGTCGCCCTGGTCGACGCCGTCGCCTGGGCCCGCGACAAGAAGCTGCTGCGCGCCAAGGGCCAGCCGATCACCGGCGGCGTCAGCGCCGTCAGCGTCGGCATCATCGACGGCGCCCCGATGCTCGACCTCCAGTACGAGGAGGACGTGCGCGCCGAGACCGACATGAACATCGTCTGCACCTCCGACGGCCGCTTCGTCGAGGTCCAGGGCACCGCCGAGGGCGCCCCGTTCGACCGCGAGCTGCTCGACCGGCTGCTCGACCTCGGCAGCCTCGGCTGCGCGGAGCTGGACGCGATCCAGCGCAAGGCCCTGGAGGGCTGAACCGGCGCGGGTCCCGCAGCCGTGGACCGGAGCGGACGCACGGTCAGCCCGCGGGCGCGGACGGCCGTTCGGGCCGCGGTGCGGACACGCGTGCGGGCCGCGGGCGAACGGCCCGCCGAACCGGTCGGCCTGCTGTACAGGCCGGGCCCGGAGACCGTACGGTTCCCGCAGCACTCCCGCTGCGGGAACCGCGCACCTCCCGGCGCGCGTCCCCCATCACGGAACCCGCGCCCCACAGGAGGATCGGATGCCGTCGAGCATCGCCCGCCCCGCCGCCCTCGCCGTGGCCGGACTCATCGCGATCCTCCCGCTCAGCATGGTGAGCTGCTCCGCCGCGCAGAAGGCGCTCGACTGCGGCAACACCGCGGTGCGGATCACCGGCGACATCGCCGACGTCACCCAGGCCTACGACAACGCGAGCAACGACGCGGCCGCGGCGGGGAAGGCCCTGCAGAAGCTCAAGAACGACCTCGACCAGGTCGGGAAGAACTCCAAGAACACCGACGTCGCCAAGGCCGTGACCGATCTGCAGAAGCAGGTCGAGAACGTGCAGCGGGCCGCGGACCGCAACGAGGTCCCGGACCTCAAGCCGCTCGGCGCCGCGGCCGGCAACCTCACCTCGGTCTGCACCGGCTGATCGTCCCCGGCCCCTCGGTAGGGTGGGCGATATGTCCACCCGCCTGATTCTCGCCACCCGTAACCAGCACAAGGTCACCGAGCTCCGCGCCATCCTGGCGGACGCCGGCCTGGACGTCGAACTCGTCGGCGCCGACGCCTACCCGGAGATCCCGGACGTCCCCGAGACCGGGGTCACCTTCGCCGAGAACGCCCTGCTCAAGGCGCACGCCCTGGCCCGCGCCACCGGCCTGCCCGCCGTCGCCGACGACTCCGGCCTCTGCGTGGACGTGCTGAACGGCGCGCCCGGCATCTTCTCCGCCCGCTGGTCCGGCAAGCACGGCGACGACACGGCCAACCTCGACCTGCTGCTCGCCCAGCTCTCCGACATCGCCGAGCCGCACCGCGGCGCCCACTTCTTCTGCGCCGCCGCCCTCGCGCTCCCCGACGGCACCGAGCGCGTCGTCGAGGGCCGCCTCCTCGGCACCCTGCGCACCGCCCCGGCCGGCGACGGCGGCTTCGGCTACGACCCGGTCCTCCAGCCGCTCGGCGAGACCCGCACCTGCGCCGAACTCACCCCGGCCGAGAAGAACGCCATCAGCCACCGCGGCAAGGCCTTCCGTGCCCTCGCCCCGGTCGTCAAGGACCTGCTGGCCTGACACTCCGTCCGGTGAACGCGTCGAAGGCCCGCCCCGGGATCACCTCGGGGTGGGCCTTCGATTTCAACGCCAGTGCGGCCTGAGGGACTCGAACCCTCACGGGATTTCTCCCATGGGCACCTAAAACCCAGGCGTCTGCCAATTCCGCCAAGGCCGCATGGCGACCAGTCTAGAGCTTCGTCGAGTGTGGGGACAGCGAGTTCGGCCGCCGCCCCGCCGGTGCCGCGTCCCGGTTCGGCCCCCGGCTCGGCCCCCGGCTCGGCCCCCGGTTCGGCCCCGGCCGCGTCCCGGTCGGGGGACGGCCGCGCGTCGGCCGCGCGCCGGTGCGGGCAGCTCGGCCGCCGGGTCGGCCGGCGCGCGCCGGGAGCGGGTTTCGGCCAGGGGGCTGACCGATTGTCGAGCGGTTCCGACCTGTGATGTTTGGCTTTTGATTACCAATTGGTACAGACCTATTGACCTATATGGTTCAGACCACATAGCTTCTGCGCCAATTGCAATCCCCCACGTGCGTGCTCCCCCACAGGCACGCGCCGACACTCTCTCCTGGAGGACCGAGTGTTGATCCGAAACACGGCGGAGCGGCGTCCCACCGCCGCCCACCGCCGGAAGAGCCCGGCCGCCCGGGCCGGCGTGGCCTCGCTCGCCGCGGCCTCGCTGGCCGGACTGCTGATGGCGACGCTGGGTGCGGCGCCCTCGCAGGCGTCGGCGGCGGTCGACAACGCGGCCTGTCGGCCGGACGGCCTGTACCAGACCCCCGGGGTGGACGTCCCGTACTGCTCCGTCTACGACACCAGCGGGCGCGAGAAGATGGGCGCCGACCACCAGCGCCGCATCATCGGCTACTTCACCGGCTGGCGCACCGGCAAGAACGGCGACGCGCCGTACCTGGTGAACGACATCCCCTGGGACAAGGTCACCCACCTCAACTACGCCTTCGGCCACGTCGGCGGCGACAACAAGCTCTCGGTCGGCACCGACGGCCCGACCAACGAGGCCACCGGGATCTCCTTCCCCGGCGTCCCCGGTGCCGAGCTGGACCCGAGCCTGCCGTACAAGGGCCACTTCAACCTGCTGACGAAGTTCAAGAAGCAGTACCCGAACGTCAAGACCCTGATCTCGGTGGGCGGTTGGACCGAGACCGGCGGCTACTTCGGGGACGACGGCAAGCGCGTCGACTCCGGCGGCTTCTACTCGATGACCGTCAACGCGGACGGCAGCGTCAACCAGGCCGGCATCGACACCTTCGCCGCCTCCTCGGTCGACTTCATCCGCAAGTACGGCTTCAACGGCGTCGACATCGACTACGAGTACCCGACCTCGATGAAGGACGCCGGCAACCCGCTGGACTGGCAGCTCGCCAACGCCAAGCGCGGCTCGCTGGCCAAGGGCTACGCGGCGCTGATGAAGACCCTGCGCGAGAACCTGGACAAGGCCGGCGCCGCCGACGGCAAGCACTACCTGCTGTCGGTCGCCGCCCCGTCCTCCGGCTACCTGCTGCGCGGCATGGAGACCTTCCAGGTGGCCAAGTACCTGGACTACGTCAACATCATGTCGTACGACCTGCACGGCGCCTGGAACAAGTACGTGGGCCCGAACGCCTCGCTGTTCGACGACGGCAAGGACGGCGAGCTGGCCGCCGCCAACGTCTACGGCACCGGGCAGTACGGCGGCATCGGCTACCTGAACGCCGACTGGTCGTACCACTACTTCCGCGGTTCGATGCCCGGCGGCCGGATCAACGTCGGCCTGCCGTACTACTCCCGCGGTTTCAAGAACGTGCAGGGCGGCACCAACGGCCTCTGGGGCACCGCCTCCGCGACCACCTGCCCGGCCGGCTCCGGCCTGACCGCCTGCGGTGACGGCGCGGTCGGCATCGACAACATCTGGAACGACAAGGACGACGCGGGCAAGGAGTCCCCGGCCGGGTCGAACCCGATGTGGCACGCCAAGAACCTGGAGAAGGGCATCCTGCCCGACTACCTGGCCAAGTACGGCGTGTCCGACACCGCGCTGCAGGGCACCTACACCCGCAACTACAGCTCCGCCCTGGTGGCGCCGTGGCTGTGGAACGACACCAAGAAGGTGTTCCTCTCCACCGAGGACGAGCAGTCGGTGGGCGCCAAGGCGGACTACATCGTCAACCAGGGCGCCGGCGGCGCGATGATCTGGGAGCTCGCGGGCGACTACAAGTGGGACGCCGCCGCCAACGGCGGCAAGGGCGAGTACGTCCCCGGTTCGACGCTGACCTCGCTGATGTACGACAAGTTCAAGTCGGCGGCCCCGTACGGCGCGATCCGCTCGACGACCGCGCTGCCGCAGCAGACCCTGCCGATCGACGTGTCGTTCACCAACTTCGCGCTGGGCGACTCGAACTACCCGATCAACCCGAAGCTGCACATCGTCAACAACTCGACGCTGACCCTGCCGGGCGGTACCGAGTTCCAGTTCGACTACGGCAACTCGGCCCCGGGCAACGCCAAGGACCAGTCCGGCTTCGGCCTCCAGGTCATCAAGCAGGACAACCCGGGCCCGGGCAACGTGGGCGGTCTGAAGGGCACCTACAACCGGGTGTCGGTCAAGCTGCCGGGCTGGCAGTCGCTGGCGCCGGGCGCCTCGATCGACATGGACTTCGTCTACTACCTGCCGGTGTCCACGCCCTCCAACTGGACGGTCAACGTGGGCGGCACGCTGTACGGGATCAAGGGTGACCTGACCCGCGGTGCGGTGGACGGCGGCACACCGACCCCGACCCCGACCCCGTCGCAGACGGCCACCCCGACCCCGACCCCGACGCCCACCGCGACCGGGCCGCAGACCCCGACGCCGACCCCGACCTCGGGCGCCTGCACGGCCGCCCCGGGCTGGGACGCGGGCACCACCTACGCGACCCCCACCAAGGTCTCGTGGAAGGGTCACTACTACACCAACAAGTGGTGGACCAAGGGCGACGACCCCGCGGCCAGCGGCTCGTGGGGAGTCTGGAGCGACCTCGGGGCCTGCTGATCGGGCCGGTCCGCCGAGGTGAGGAACGGCGGTGGCGGTGCACCCGGTCGGGGGGTGCGCCGCCACCGCTTCGTCGTTCTCCGTACCGCGGTCGGTCAGGCGCCGACCTTGAGGTCGCGCAGCAGCTTGGCGACGTGGCCGGTGGCCCGAACGTTGTAGAACGCGTGCTCCACCTTGCCCTGCTCGTCCACGACGATCGTGGAGCGGATCACGCCCAGGTAGGTGCGGCCGTAGTTCTGCTTCTCGCCGAAGGCGCCGTACGCCTCCAGCACCTCCTTGTCCGGGTCGGACAGCAGCGTGACCTTGAGGTTCTCGGCCTCGCGGAACCTGCCGAGCTTCTCCGGCTGGTCCGGGGAGATGCCGATGACGTCGTAGCCGGCGCCCGCGAGGACCTCCAGGTTGTCGGTGAAGTCGCAGGCCTGCTTGGTGCACCCGGGGGTCAGGGCGGCCGGGTAGAAGTAGACGATGACCTTGCGGCCGGCGTGGTCGGCGAGGGACACCTGGTTGCCGTCGGCGTCGGACAGGCTGAAGGCGGGCGCGGTGTCGCCGGGCTGGAGGCGCTCAGACACGGTCGTACTCTCCTGAAGGCTGGGACGGGCGGCTGTACCACGGCAAACTTACCTCCGATGGTGGGTGGGGCCGCGCGGCCGTGTTCGGCAGCTGACACACTGGGTCAGTCGCACCGATCGCACGGATCGGACGGAACGACATCGGCGAGTGAATGGGGTGGCCCGAGTGGGCGAGGCGAGCACGCAGGACAAGTCGGCGCGGACGACCGCCCAGATCGAGGCGGACATCGAGCGGACGCGTGACCGGCTGGCGGGGACCCTCGACGAGCTGGCCGTCCGCGTCCACCCGAGCACCATCTCCGCCCAGGTCAAGGCCAAGGCGGCGGCCGCCGTCGAGGAGCGGGCAGCCCGGGCGTACGTGGCCGCCAGCGGCGTGGTGGAGAAGGTCCGGGCGCAGTTCGTGGACGAGAAGGGGCAGCCGCGCCGGGAGCGGATCGTCCCGGCCGCGCTGGTCGGCGTGGGCCTGGTGCTGCTGGTCGCCTCGGCCCGCAAGCGCCGCAAGGGCTGAGTACCGCGGGACGGAGGGCCGGGCGCGCCGCGTGCCCGGCCTTCCGCGTACCGGGCCAGCGTCACGCCTCGCGCCCGGGGGAGGTACCTTCGGGACCGTGAGTACGAACGACGAAGCGACCCGCTCCGAGTACGCGCAGGAGCCCGCCCGCCACGACCGGCTCGGCGAGAAGCTGCCGATCCGGATGCTGCACGACCGCGTGCTGGTGCGCATCGAGGGCGGCGAGGGCGAGCGCCGCTCGACCGGCGGCATCCTGATCCCGGCCACGGCGGAGCTGTCCAAGCGCTGTACCTGGGCGGAGGCCGTCGCGGTGGGCCAGAGCGTGCGCTCGGTGGAACCGGGGGACCGGGTGCTGTACGACCCGGAGGACAAGCTGGAGGTGGAGGTCCGCGGCGCCACCTACGTGCTGCTGCGCGAGCGCGACCTGCACGCCGTCGCCGCGACCCGTTTCGGCGACACGGAGGGCTCGACCGGGCTGTACCTGTGACGGCCTGATCCGCCCGGTGCCCCGCGGTGCCCCGACCCCGGT
>NZ_JBIVVI010000240.1:0-9055 GCF_044757675.1 Kitasatospora sp. NPDC091257 | reverse complement strand
TTCAGCTCGCCGGGGACCGGTACTTCCCGGCGATCGCCCGCGCCGTGTCGGCGTCCGGGCCGGGCTGCGGGACGAACACCGCCTCGCGGTAGTACCCCACCCTACGGGGCGGGCCGGGGGAACGGGGCGGGTTGACGGGATCAGTCGTTCGAACAGTCGCTCCGGCAGTCGGGATCCGCCGAGTGAGCCGCTACGAGAACCGTCGGCGCATCGTTGGGCGCGTCGCCGGGTGAATCGCTGGGTGAATCGCTGGGCGCATCAAGGGCGAAGGGCGGATCGGGAACGGAGAGCAGCGAGGGGCGAGTACAGGAGCCAGGAACGGAAGGGGAGTTGGGCCGGATTCAGGAGCCGATGTCGATGAGCACCCCGTGGGAGGTGACGAGGGTGACGGCGAGGATCGCCAGTGAGGCGATGCCGAGGGCCAGGCCCAGGAGGGCGCGGCCGCGCCGGCTGGTGCCGCGGACCAACGCCAGCGTGGCCAGGGTGATGGCGATCGGCCCGAGGACGATGTTGAACAGCAGCAGGCCGGGCAGGCCGAGGAGGAAGGAGGCGATGGCGAGGCCGTCGGCCTCGGCGGTTCCCTGGCGGTTCGGTTCCTGACGGTCGGTTCCCTGGCGGTCGGATCCCTGACGGTCAGGTACCTGAGGGTCGGTCGTCCGGCGGATGTCCGCCTGACGGCCGGTCGCCTGGCCGAGGCTCGCCGGGCGGCTGACGATCCGCCGGACGGTGGTCGGAAGCGAGGCGGCCGGGTGGCCGGTGACGGTGCTCATGGTGGTGCGGGTCCTCTCTGTGGAGTGGCCGCGGGTGCGGTCCGCGGAGCGGCCGGGTCAGCGGTGCCGGAGGCGGGCGATGCCCTCGCGGGCACCGAAGGCGAGCAGCCAGGCGGTGATGCCGGCGGAGGCGGCGAGGAAGACCGGGAGCGAGGTGTGGGCGGCGGTGCCGATCAGGACACCCATGGCGACCAGGGCGGAGAACAGGATCACGGCTGGCTCCTTCGGCTGCGGCTGGGACTGCGCCGATTTGGGTTGACAAGTGTTCACTGACTTCGGCCCCACTGTACGCTCGGCTGGCCAAGTTCAGCAAACGATTGTTTACTGAATGGCGTGAGTCACACCGTTGGGGCCAGGCAGGCCCAGAAGCAGCAGAGTCGGCGGGCCTTGCTGGACGCCGGACTGCACCTGTTGGCCGATCAGAACCTGGCGAGCCTGGGCGTTCGCGAGGTCACCCGCGAGGCGGGGCTCTCCCCGGCCGCCTTCTACCGGCACTTCCCGGACCTCGCGGCCCTCGGGGTGGCACTGGTCGAGGAGTCGTTGGCCAGCCTGCACATCATGATCCGTGCGGTGCTCACCGAGGCCGGTGGTGCCGAGGAGCTGATCGACCGTGCGGTGGACGTGATCGAACGACACGTCCGCGAGCACCGGGGGCACGTCCGCTTCCTGGCGCGTGAGCGGCACGGCGGGGTCCGGCAGGTGCGGGAGGCGATCGATGCCGAACTCGGCCGCTTCGCCGCCGAGGTGGGAGCCGCCCTGACGCTGCAGCCGGAGTCACGGGGGTGGAGCGAGCGGGACCTGCGGATGCTCGCCGAGCTGTACGTCGACCACATGGTCTCCACGGCCGCCGCCTTCCTGGAGGCGCTGGAGACGGACCCGGCGCGGGAGCGGCGGATCGCCGCCACCGCGCGCTTCCAGCTGCGCCTGATCAGCCTCGGCCGGGAGCGCTGGCAGGCGGGTTGACCGTAGGGGCGCGGCAGTTGACCGGCCGGCGGAGACCTGTGGCCGGCGCGTGGCTGCCCGCGGTGGGGTTGTGAATCCAGCGGTTTTCCGGCCCGGCCGGCCCGCGATCCGGCTCGCGCGGCCCGTGAACCGGCTGTGGATCCGGCCGCGATTCGGCCTGTGCCCCGGATCGCGTGCCGGTCCGCACTTCGCTCCGCACTTCGCTCCGCACTTCGCTCCGCGTGCCGAGTCGCGTGCCGGGCGGCGGTAACCGGCCAATGCGTCTTGGGAGGTTCTTGGTGTTGCTTTGACTCTTGACAGTGGGTCATGTCCGCGACAGCTTTGGTGGACCCCCACCCGTGGACCCCCCACACCGAGAGGTCTCTCATGAAGAAGCCGCTCATAGGCACGGTTGCCACACTCCTGGTCGCCGGGGCCACCGCCTTCGTCGGAGCCGTTCCGGCCCAGGCCGCAGCCACGGCCGCCAAGCCCGCCGCCAAGCCCGTCGCCGCCGTCACCTTCGCCGGGACGGTCGCGCTCAGCAACTGCTCCGGCTCGCTGGTGCGGATGCCCGGCTCGGCCGCGAGCGACCCGGCCCTCGTGCTCTCCAACGGCCACTGCCTGGAGACCGGTATGCCCGGTCCGGGCCAGGTCGTCCTCAACCGGTCCTCCAGCCGGAGCTTCACCCTGCTCAACGCGAGCGGCGGCAGCGCGGCCACACTACGTGCGACCAAGATCGTCTACGGCGCGATGACCGACACCGACGTGTCGATCTACCAGCTGAACACCACCTACGCGTCGATCCAGTCCCGGTACGGGATAGCCCCGTTGACCCTCGCCGCCACCCACCCGGTCCAGGGCACCTCGATCCGGGTCGTCTCCGGCTACTGGAAGAAGATCTACTCCTGCTCGGTCGACGGCTTCGCCTACCGACTGAAGGAAGCCGACTGGACCTTCAAGGACTCGGTCCGCTACACCTCCACCTGCAACGTGATCGGCGGCACCTCCGGCTCGCCGGTGGTCGACGCCTCGACCGGCCAGGTGGTCGCCGTCAACAACACGATCAACGAGAGCGGCGAGACCTGCACCCTGGACAACCCCTGTGAGGTCGACCAGAACGGTGCCGTGACGGTTCGTCCTGGCATCGGCTACGCCCAGGAGACCTACGGGATCCCGGCCTGCTTCGCCGCCGGCAACCGCTTCGACCTCACCCTCCCCGGCTGCACCCTGCCCCGCCCGTAGGAAGCCAGGACAACCCCGCTGACCAGCACGTTTCTCCCGATGGGCCATCCGCGAACGGCGGGTGGCCCATTCGGCCGTCCATCGGTCGGCCACCGCACCACCTGCACCACCTGCACCACCTGCACTATCCGCACGACCAGCACGACCAGCACGACCCGCGCCGCACGGCCGCACCGGCAGGCGGCATTCATGTCAGTTGAACAGATGGAGAGTTGATGACCACCACCGTGAGAAGGCTGCTGGTGTCGGCCCTGCTGATACCGCTGCTCGCGCTCGGCGGCCTGGCGAGCCCGGCGTCCGCCGCCGACGGCCAGGGCGCGCAGGGGGCGCAGGACGGCCAGGGCAACGGGTCCCGCCACGGCCGGAGCCCCGCCGACGACCCGACCGCCGACATCAAGGACCGTCTGGCGGCGATCCCCGGGGTGACCATCACCGAGGAGAAGCCGACCACCACCGGTCACCGCTACTTCATCGCCACGTACACCCAGCCGATCGACCACAACCGCCCCTGGCTGGGCACCTTCCAGCAGCGCTTCAGCCTGCTGCACCGCGGCTACGACCGCCCGACCGTCTTCTACACCAACGGCTACACCCTGGGCACCAACCCGTCCCGCACCGAGCCGACCCGGCTGGTGGACGGCAACCAGGTGTCCATCGAGTACCGGTTCTTCACCCCCTCCCGCCCGAACCCGGCGGACTGGTCCAAGGCCGGCATCCGCCAGGGCGCCGCGGACTCGCACCGGCTGGTGACCGCGCTCAAGCGGATCTACCAGGAGGAGTGGCTGTCCACCGGCGCCAGCAAGGGCGGCATGTCCTCCACCTTCTACCGCCGCTTCTACCCGGACGACGTGGCCGGCACGATCGCCTACGTCGCGCCGAACAACACGAACGTCAACGACTACGCGGCGTACAGCGAGTTCTTCCGGACCGTCGGCACCCCCGAGTGCCGGGCCAGGCTGAACGCCGCCCAGCGTGAGCTGCTGGTGCGCCGCGACCGCCTGGAGGCCCGCTTCGTCGCCGACAACACGGCGGCCGGGTCCACCTTCAACACCCTCGGCACCCCGGACCGCGCCTACGAGGCCGGTGTGCTGGACGTGGTCTGGGCGTTCTGGCAGTACAGCCTGGAGGCCGACTGCGCCAAGGTCCCGGTGGCCGCCACCGCGACCGACGACGAGCTGTACGCCTGGTTCGACTCGCAGTCCGGCATCACCGGCAACAGCGACCAGTCGCTGGCGAAGTACACCGCGTACTACTACCAGGCCGCGACCGAGCTGGGTGCGCCGTTCTTCGACGTCTCGCACCTCAATGGCGTGCTGCACTACGACTACAAGGAGCTCTACTCGGTCCGCAGCTACGTGCCGAAGGAGATCCCGACCGTCTTCAACCCGAACGCGATGCCCGACATCGACCGCTGGGTGAAGCGCGAGGGCGAGCGGATCATGTACGTCTACGGCGGCAACGACCCGTGGGGCGCCAAGCCGTTCCGTCTCGGCCGGGGCAGCGAGGACAGCTACGTCTACACCGTGCCCGGTGGCAACCACGGCTCGAAGATCGAGCAGCTGCCGGCCGCGCAGTCGGCGGAGGCCACCGCCAAGGTGCTGGAGTGGGCGGGCCTGGGTGACCCCAACGCCGCCCGTTCGCTCGCCAAGTCGCCGCAGGCGGGCGCGGAGTTCGGCCCGCTCGACGTCGAGGGCCAGCGGCTGGAGCAGGAGCGCCGCCCGCTGTAGCGCTCGCGCGCAGTAGGCCGCGCCACGAAGCACGAGGAGGAGGCCGCCCCCTGGTACGCGGGGGGCGGCCTCCTCGCGTCGTCCCGGAAGCATCAGGTCGCGGAGCCGTTCCGGAAGCGCGAACGCGGGGCCGGGACACAGGGCCGGGAAACGGTCGGGTCGCCCCCTCCCCGAAGCAGTGAATCAGTGCTTCAATGCTTCCATGGCCTACCGACGCACCCCCGCCGTACAAGCCCGCCTGGACGCCCAGCGGGAAGCGGTGCTCCAGTCGGCGGTCGGCCTGCTCGCCGAGCGCGGCTACGGCGGCTGCACGATGGCCGCCGTGGCGGACCGCGCCGGGATCGCCACCGGCAGCCTCTACCAGCACTTCTCCGGCAAGGCCGAGCTGTCGGTGCAGCTCTTCCGCCGGGTGGTCACGCACGAGATCGACGCGGTCAACGCCGCCGTCGCCCTCCGGGACACCCCGCGGCAGCGGATCGCCGCCGTGGTCGAGACCTTCGCCGCCCGTGCCCTGCGCGTGCCCCGGCTGGCGTACGCGCTGCTGGTCGAGCCGGCCGACGCGGTCGTGGACGAGGAGCGCCTGGTGTTCCGGCGGGCGTTCCGGGACGTGATCGCCACCGAGATCGCCGCCGCCGTGGCGAGCGGCGAACTGCCCGAGCAGGATCCGGTACTGACCGCCGCCGCCCTGGTCGGCGCGGTCGGCGAGGCCCTGGCCGGCCCGCTCGCGGCCGCACCGGTCGCCGCCGGGCCCGAGCGCGGCGACGGCACCACCAGCAGCAGCAGCGCCACCACCACCAGCATTACCGCCAGCGGCGGCACCAGGAGCGACAGCACCGCGGTGGTCCCCGCCCTGGTCTCCTTCACCCTGCGTGCCCTGGGAGGACGCGATGACAGCGACGCATGAGGTCACCAACCAGGTGCCCCTGCCGTACGGCCACGACACCGCCGCCGACCCCACCCTGCTCGACGCCCTCCGGCGGGCCGACGCCGGCTGGGCCGAGCCCGAGCTGCGCGAGCTGGGCCGGCTGGCCGGTTCCGAGCAGGCCGCCGAGTGGGGCCGGCTGGCCAACGAGAACCCGCCGGTGCTGCGCACCCACGACCGCTTCGGCCACCGCATCGACGAGGTCGAGTTCCACCCGTCCTGGCACGAGCTGATGCGCACCGCCGTCTCGTACGGCCTGCACGCCGCGCCCTGGCGCGACGAGCGCCCCGGTGCCCACTCCGCCCGTGCCGCCAGGTTCTTCGTCTGGGGCCAGGTCGAGGCCGGTCACACCTGCCCGGTCTCGATGACCTACGCCGCCGTCCCGGCGCTGCGCGCCAACCCGGCGCTGGCCGCCGAGCTGGAGCCGCTGCTGGCCGCGCGGGAGTACGACTTCGGGCTGCGCGAGCCGCGCACCAAGCGCGGGCTGATCGCCGGCATGTCGATGACGGAGAAGCAGGGCGGCTCGGACGTCCGCACCAACACCACCACCGCCGTCCCGCACGCCGACGGCACCTACCGCCTCACCGGCCACAAGTGGTTCACCTCGGCGCCGATGTCCGACCTCTTCCTGACCCTCGCCCAGGCCCCGGGCGGCCTCAGCTGCTTCGTGCTGCCGCGCGTCCTGCCGGACGGCAGCCGCAACCGCCTCCAGCTGATGCGGCTCAAGGACAAGCTCGGCAACAAGTCCAACGCCTCGGCCGAGCTGGAGTACGACGGTGCGGTCGGCCTGCTGGTCGGTGAGGAGGGCCGGGGCGTCCCGACCATCATCGAGATGGTCAACATGACCCGGCTGGACTGCACCATCGGCGCGGCCTCCGGCATGCGCTACGGCGCCACCCGGGCGGTCCACCATGCCCTGCACCGGCGGGCGTTCGGCAAGGCGCTGGTCGACCAGCCGCTGATGCGCAACGTGCTCGCCGACCTGGTGGTGGAGTCCGAGGCGGCCACGATCACGGCCATGCGGCTCGCCCGGGCCACCGACCTGACCCTCGCCGGGGACGGGAACGAGGCGCTGGTCCGGCGGCTGGGCCTGGCGGTGGCCAAGTACTGGGTGTGCAAGCGCGGTCCGGCGCACTCCGCCGAGGCGCTGGAGTGCCTGGGCGGCAACGGCTACGTCGAGGAGTCCGGGATGCCCCGGCTCTACCGGGAGGCGCCGCTGGTGTCGATCTGGGAGGGCTCCGGCAACGTCGCCGCCCTGGACGCGCTGCGTGCCATGGCCAAGCGCCCGGAGAGCGTCGAGGCCTTCCTGGGCGAACTCGACGCCGCCGCGGGCGCGGACCGCCGGCTGGACGCGGCCGTCGCCGCGCTGCGCAAGGAGCTGACCGACCTGGGCGACCTGGAGTACCGCACCCGCCGGCTGGTCGAGTCGATGGCGCTGGCGTTCCAGGGCTCGCTGCTGGTCCGGTACGGCAGCCCGGCGGTGGCCGACGCGTTCTGCGCGAGTCGGCTGGGCGGTGACCACGGCGCGGCCTTCGGCACCCTGCCGGCCGGGGTCGACACCGCGGCGATCATCGACCGCGCCCGCCCGGTGATCGTGTGAGCGGTCAGGACCGGGCGAGCGACCAGGACCGGGGAAGTGACCAGGACCGGGCGAGCGACCAGGGTCGGGCGAGCGACCAGGGTCGGGAGAACGACCAGGACCGGGCGGGCGGTCAGGAAGCGGACGGCGTACGGCGGTTCTGGCAGGAGCTCGGCCTGCCCGGGCTGATCGACGTGCACACCCACTTCATGCCGAAGAACGTCCTCGACAAGGTGTGGGCGTACTTCGACGCGGCCGGCCCGCTGGTGAACCGGCCCTGGCCGATCACCTACCGCGAGGCGGAGGAACAACGGGTCCGCCGGCTGCGGGACTTCGGCGTCCGGGCGTTCACGTCCATGCTCTACCCGCACAAGCCCGGCATGGCCGGCTGGCTGAACGCCTGGGCCGCCGAATTCGCCGCCCGCACCCCGGAGTGCCTGCACACCGCGACCTTCTTCCCCGAGCCCGGGGCGCCCGGCTACGTGGCCCGGGCGATCGAGGACGGTGCCCGGGTGTTCAAGGCGCACCTCCAGGTCGGCGGCTACGATCCGGCGGATCCGCTGCTGGACGAGGTCTGGGGGCTGCTCGCCGAGACCGGCACCCCGGTGGTCACCCACTGCGGGTCCGGGCCGGTGCCGGGCAGGTTCACCGGCCCCGGCCCGATCGGTGCGGTGCTGGAGCGGCACCCCGGTCTGGTCCTGGTGGTCGCCCATCTCGGGATGCCCGAGTACCGCGGCTTCCTCGACCTGGCCGAGCGCCACCCGGCCGTCCGGCTGGACACGACCATCGCGTTCACCGACTTCGCCGAGGCCGACGTCCCGTTCCCGCGCGGGGAGCTGCCGCGCCTGCGCGGGCTCCGGGAACGCGTCCTGCTCGGCAGCGACTTCCCCAACATCCCGTACCGGTACGTGCACCAGCTGGAGGCGCTGGCCGGGCTGGGGCTGGGGGAGGAGTGGCTGCGGGCGGTCTGCCACGACAACGCGGCCGCCCTCTTCGGCATCAAGCCCGAGGACTGATCACCGCACCGTCCGCAGCAGTTCCAGCGCCCGGGCGTGCAGCCCGGGCGCGGCGGCGAGGAAGCCGTCGGAGCCGGTCGTCCAGGCCGACCCGGCGGCGTCCGTCACCGCGGCGCCCGCCTCGCGCGCGATCAGCGCGCCGGGCAGCAGGTTGCCCGCGTCGAGGCCGTACTCCCAGAACAGCGCCAGGTGGCCGGAGCCGACCTGGGCCACCTGGAGCGCGGTGGGGCCGAGGTTGCGCACCGCCAGGACGGCACCCGCCATCGCGGACAGCGACTCGCCCGCCCGGCGCAGCGCCACCGGGTCGGCGGCCACCCGGGGCGGCTGGCTGGTGGCGGCGACGGTGACGGCCAACTCCCGTTCCAGGGGCGCGATCGGCCGTCCGTCCAGCTCGGCGCCGCCGCCGAGCACCGCCCGGTAGGTGCGGCCGTCCTGTTCCGGGGCGTGCACCACGGCCAGCACCGCCGCGCCGTCCCGGACCAGTGTGGCGGTCACCGCCCAGTGCGGCTGCCCGAGCAGGTACTGCACCGCGCCGTCGGTCGCGTCGCACAGCCACCACTCGCCCTCGGCGGGCACCGACCCGTCCAGCTCCTCGGGCACCCAGCCGGCCTGCGGGTGCAGTGCCGTCAGCCGCTCCCGCAGTACGGCGGCGGCCGGGCCGTCCAGTTCGGCGAAGCGGGCCGCGGCCTCCTCGGCGGTCCGGGCGGGGACCGGGTCGGCGGACCGGCGTGCGGCCAGCCCCGCACCGACCTCCCGCACCGCGGTCTCCACACCCTCGGCCAGCGTCCACAGCTCGTTCGTCACGGTGACTCCTCCTCCTCGATTCCTCACCCCGGGCCGGGGCCCCGACCGGAGCC
>NZ_JBIVVI010000239.1:0-9090 GCF_044757675.1 Kitasatospora sp. NPDC091257 | reverse complement strand
GGGTGCAGGGTGGTGCGCGCGTGTCGCGGTGGTGCGCCCCCGTCCGGTGATACCGATTCGAAACCGGGGCCCCGGGCCCCGTACCATTCGCCCCATGGCTAAGGCACCCGTTCTCACCCCTCAGGCGGAAGACTTCCCGCGCTGGTACCAGGACCTCATCAACAAGGCCGAGCTGGCCGACAACGGTCCGGTGCGCGGCACCATGGTCATCCGACCGTACGGCTACGGCCTGTGGGAGCGGATGCAGCAGGAGATGGACGCGCGGATCAAGAAGGCCGGCGCGCAGAACGCCTACTTCCCGATGTTCATCCCGCAGTCCTACCTGACCAAGGAAGCCGAGCACGTCGAGGGCTTCGCCCCCGAACTCGCGGTGGTCACCCACGGCGGCGGCAAGCAGCTGGAGGAGCCGGTCGTCGTCCGGCCGACCTCCGAGACGATCATCAACGAGTACTTCTCGAAGTGGGTGCAGAGCCACCGGGACCTGCCCCTGCTGATCAACCAGTGGGCCAACGTGGTCCGTTGGGAACTGCGCCCGCGCGTCTTCCTGCGCACCACCGAGTTCCTCTGGCAGGAGGGCCACACCGCCCACGCCACCTACGAGGACGCCCGCGCCTACGCGTCGATGATCCACACCCAGGTCTACGGCGACTTCATGACCAACGTGCTCGGCATCGACGTCGTGCTCGGCCGCAAGACCGCCAAGGAGCGCTTCGCCGGCGCCATCAACACCCTCACCCTCGAGGGCATGATGGGCGACGGCAAGGCCCTGCAGATGGGCACCAGCCACGAGCTGGGCCAGAACTTCGCCAAGGCGTTCAACACCACCTACCAGCTGCAGGGCGCCGAGCGCGAGTACGTCTGGCAGACCTCCTGGGGCGTCTCGACCCGCATGGTCGGCGGCCTGATCATGTCCCACGGCGACGACAACGGCCTGCGGGTGCCCCCGCGCCTGGCCGCCGTCCAGGCCGTCGTGCTGGCCATCAAGGGCGACGACGCGGTCATCGCCAAGGTCCGCGAGATCGGTGCCCAGCTGGAGGCCGCCGGCATCCGGGTGGTGGTCGACGACCGCACCGACACCCCGTTCGGCCGCCGCGCCGTCGACTGGGAGCTCAAGGGCGTTCCGCTGCGCATCGAGGTCGGCCCGCGCGACCTGGAGAACGGCACCGCGATGCTGGCCCGCCGCATCCCGGGCGGCAAGGAGCCGGTCTCCATCGACTCCCTCGTCGCGCTGGTCCCGGGCGTGCTGGAGGAGGACCAGGCGCTGCTGCTGCGCCAGTCCCGCGAGCGCCGCGAGTCCCGCACGGTCGACGTCAAGACCATCGACGAGGCCATCGAGGCCGCCGCGACCGGCTGGGGCCGGATCTCCTGGGCCGAGCTCGGCGCGGAGGGCGAGGCCAAGCTGGCCGAGCAGGGCGTCACGGTGCGCTGCATCGTCGCGGCCGACGGCTCGGTGCCGGCGGCGGACGACCAGGAGGGCAACAGCGCGATCGTCGCCCGGGCGTACTGACGTCCGTCCGGGGCGCGCCGTCGTCCGTCCGGGGGCGCTTGTCCCGGGTTCGGGTCCGCTCCGGGGGCGCGCTTGTTGCGGGCGTGCGTCCGTTCCGGGCGTGCGGCCGTCACGGGTGCGCCCCGACGGGCGTTCGGTGTTCGGTGGATGTCCTGTTGATGTCCGCCGGACGTCCGTCGTCCGCGGGTAATGACCGACAGCGGCGACATTTGCCCGGAATGCGGAAGGGTAAGAATCCGGTAACTCCTCCGGTGCGTCCCCGCGGTGGACATCCCTACTGGCCGGTCAACTCCCGGTATTAACGGAATAGCGGTACGGTGTACGGCCCGTGGCCCTGTCAATCCGGCAGGCCCACGGGCCGTACGTCCTGGGTGGCGACAGCCCGCTCCCCGGACGGAAATTAACCAGGCCCGCCGACCTCGCGACGGGCCGAAACCGGCAGGGGGTTGGTCTTGCGTCAGATCCGGAACGCGCAATTCGCGCGCGGCCTTGCATTCCTGGGAGTTCCCTGTGAATTCCCCGGGAACGAGAACATGCGGAACATCGGCTCGCACTCCATCGTTGGTCTAGCGTGAGCACGACACAGCCCCTCGTTCTCGCGGCCGAACTGGCCGCCGCCTGGAGTGACATCCAGGCCTACCACCAGGACCTCCCCGACCTCGCCTCGCCCGAGGCGCTGATCGGTGAGTCCTCCTCGGCCTGCGGGACACGGCTCGGTTTCGAGCGACTCCTGCACGAGGCCGCCCACGGTCTGGCCGCGGCCCGGGACATCCGGGACACCTCGCGGGCCGGCCGCTACCACAACCGGCGCTTCCTGATGCTCGCTTCCGAGCTGGGCCTGGCGCACCCGGTCGAGCCGCACGCGAGCAGCGGCTTCTCCCAGGTGACCATGCTCAAGGAGACGCAGGAGCGGTACGCCGAGACCATCGAGCGCCTGGACCGTGCCCTCGGGGCGCACCAGGAGGCGGTGGCCGGCGACGGCGCGACGCGCGCCTTCCGCGGCCCGGCGGCCCGGCACGGCTCCTCCGGGGGCGGCGTGCGGGTCAAGGCGGTCTGCGGCTGCGGGCGCAACGTCCGGGTCGTTCCGTCGGTGCTCGCGCAGGCGTCCATCGTCTGCGGCGCTTGCCAGCAGCCGTTCAAGATCGCTTAGTCGTTCGACGTCCCGGCGGGCTGCTGTGCGGGCAGCGGTCCGGCCGGAATGAGCGACACCGGGCGAGCAGAGTGAGCGGTACCGAATGAGCGGTACGGCAGGACAGCGGTGACGTCTTCGGGTTGGACCGGGAGCGGGGGCTCCCGGTCGAGCTCTGACCGGGCTCCCGGTCCCGCGTGCAGGCGGTTCTCGCCGATGTGGCAGAATGGACAGCTGAGTACTCGGCAGCCGAGCAGGACCCCTCTCTCCTACGGCTGGCGTGTCCCTTGAACGGTCCGCCGCGCAACCCCACGCGATGGCGAGCCCGCTCACCCACGTCAACACCAGGAGAATCCACTCCCGTGGCAGTCAAGATCAAGCTGAAGCGTCTCGGCAAGATTCGCTCCCCGCACTACCGCATCGTCGTCGCCGACGCCCGCACCAAGCGTGACGGCCGCGCGATCGAGGAGATCGGCATCTACCAGCCGACCTACAACCCCTCGAAGATCGAGGTCGACAGCGACCGCGCCCAGTACTGGCTGTCCGTCGGCGCCCAGCCGACCGAGCCGGTGCTCGCCATCCTGAAGCTGACCGGCGACTGGCAGAAGTTCAAGGGCCTGCCGGCTCCGGCGCCGCTGAAGGTCGCCGAGCCGAAGGTCGAGGACTTCTCGCACCTGTTCGCGAAGGCCGTTGCCGGCTTCGAGGACGCCACCACCGGTGTCGCCATCACCCCGAAGGCCAAGAAGTCGGACAAGGCCGAGGCCGAGGCCGACGCCGCCGCCGAGGCCTGATCGTGATCGAGGACGCCCTCGACCACCTGGTGAAGGGCATCGTCGAGCACCCCGACGAGGTGCAGGTGCGCTCGCGCAACCTGCGTCGGGGTAACACCATCGAGGTGCGAGTGCACCCCGATGACCTCGGCAAGGTGATCGGCCGGGGCGGCCGTACGGCGCGCGCTCTGCGCACCGTGGTCGGCGCCCTCGGCGGTCGCAACGTCCGGGTCGACCTGGTCGACGTGGACAACATTCGCTGACGCTGCTGCTCGTTCAGCCGTCAGGGCTTGTGAGGCCGACCGGGACGCATGTCGTCCCGGTCGGCCTTTTCGCATTTCCCTCCGCATTTCCCTCGCATCATCGCTTCGCAGCCCGTCGCCGTCGCTTTTCGTTTCGGCTCAGGAACTCCAGGAGAACGATCACCGTGCAGCTCGTCGTCGGCAGGATCGGCCGTGCCCACGGCATCAGGGGGGACGTCAGTGTCGAGGTCCGCACCGACGAGCCGGAACTCCGGCTCGGCCCCGGTGCCGTCGTGCTCACCGACCCCGCGTCGGTCGGGCCGCTGACCGTCGAGTCGGGCCGGGTGCACAGCGGCCGGCTGCTGCTGCGCTTCGCCGGCGTCAAGGACCGCAACGCGGCCGAGGCCCTCCGCGGCACCGTGCTCATCTCCGAGGTCGACCCGGAGGAGAGCCCCGAGGACCCGGAGGAGTACTACGACCACCAGCTGATCGGCCTGGACGTGGTGCTGCTGGACGGCACCCTGGTCGGCGAGCTGACCGAGGTCCTCCACCTGCCCTACCAGGACCTGCTCACGGTCAGGAAGGCCGACGGGACGGAGGTGCTGGTGCCCTTCGTCAGCCAGATCGTGCCGACCATCGATCTGGAGAACCAGCGCGCCGTGATCACCCCGCCGCCCGGGCTGATCGACCCGGAGCAGGCCGACGTCGCGGGGACCTCCTCGGCCGAGGGCGCTGAGACCGCTGAGGGTGCCGACGACGCCGAGGGCTCGGAGGAGTCGCAGTGACCGCGGAGGAGAACACCGGGGCGGACGTTCCGGCGGCCGACGGCGCCGTGTCGAGCGGTGCGGTCACGAGCGGTGCGGTCACGAGCGGCGCCGGGGCGGACGACGCCGGGTCCGGCGGCGCGCGGAGCGGCATGCGGATCGACGTCGTCACGATCTTCCCCGAGTACCTGGAGCCGCTGGACGTCTCGCTGGTCGGCAAGGCCCGCGCCCGCGGCCAGCTGGACGTGCACGTCCACGACCTGCGCGAGTGGACCCACGACGTGCACCGCACGGTCGACGACAGCCCGTACGGCGGCGGCCCCGGCATGGTGATGAAGCCCGAGCCGTGGGGCGAGGCGCTGGACGCGGTGATCGACGGCGGCCCCGAGGGGCAGGTGCCCACCCTGATCGTCCCGACGCCGAGCGGGCGACCGTTCACCCAGGAGCTCGCCCAGGAACTGGCCGGGCGCCCGTGGCTGGCCTTCACCCCCGCCCGGTACGAGGGCATCGACCGCCGGGTGATCGAGGAAGCGGCCACCCGGATGCCGGTGGTCGAGGCCTCGATCGGCGACTACGTGCTGGCCGGCGGCGAGGTCGCCGTGCTGGTGATGGTCGAGGCGATCGCCCGGCTGCTGCCGGGGGTGCTCGGCAACGCCGAGTCCCACCGCGACGACTCCTTCGCGCCGGGCGCGATGGCCGACCTGCTGGAGGGCCCGGTCTACACCAAGCCCGCCGAGTGGCGCGGCCGGACGGTGCCGGACGTGCTGCTCAGCGGCAACCACGGCAGGATCGCCCGCTGGCGCCGCGAGCAGGCCTTCGCCCGGACCCTGGCGAACCGGCCCGACCTGGTCGAGCGCTGGCAGTACGGAGCCTTCGACAAGAAGGAGCGGGAGGCGCTGAGCATCCTCGGCCTGGCCTGGGACGAGCGGCTCGGCCGATTTCGGTCCGTGGCCGGTGATGTGGAAGAATAGGCGGCTGTTGTCTGTCGCTGGTTCCCTTCCTTAGGGGACACGTGGACCGGCGCCCTCGCCACGGGGGGATCGTCGTCAGCCGATGCGGCCCGCAGCAAACCCCATTGTGACGATTTTCCGTGGGCGGCCCGTGGCGCCTGCGATGGAGAGCAACATGAGCAACAAGCTCGCTGCTGTCGACGCGGCCTCGCTGCGTAGCGACATTCCGGCCTTCCGCGCCGGTGACACCCTGAAGGTTCACGTCCGGGTCATCGAGGGCAACCGCTCCCGTGTCCAGGTCTTCCAGGGCGTCGTCATCCGCCGCCACGGCGCCGGTATCGGTGAGACCTTCACCGTCCGCAAGGTCAGCTTCAACGTCGGCGTGGAGCGCACCTTCCCGGTGCACACCCCGGTCGTCGAGAAGATCGAGGTCGTGACCCGCGGTGCGGTTCGCCGCGCCAAGCTGTACTACCTGCGTGACCTCCGCGGCAAGGCCGCGAAGATCAAGGAGAAGCGCGACCGCTGATCCACCGGCCCCCGGCCTCGCCGGGGATCGGAACGCTCCGAGGGGGGCGAACGACCGCAAGGTAAGCTCACCCCCCGATGAGCACGCACGAACCACCCGCGGACCGCGACGGCAGTCCCGCACCCACCGGTGCGGACTCGCTGTCGCGGTCCGCGGTCGTTTCCGGGAGCGGTGCCGCCGAGGTCGACGACGACGGGGGTGCCGCGGCGGATGGTGTCCACGGCCCGGAGGCTGTCGCGGGCCCGGCGGCCACCGACAGGCCGGCGGCCACCGGCGGGCCGGAGCATGCCGAGGTACCGGAGCGCACTGAGGTACCGGAGCAGGCCGAGGGCCCTGAACGCGTCGGGGAACGGACGGGCGGCTGCGGAGACGACGGCCCGGAGCAGGACGAGGAGCCGGGGCACTCGCGTTTGCGCGACCTGCTGCTGGTGGCCGGGATCTGCCTGACAGCCCTGCTGCTGGTGAACGCCTTCGTCGCGCGTCCGTTCTCGGTGCCCTCCGGGTCGATGGAGGAGACCCTGCGCCCGGGCGACCGGCTGGTCGCGAACCAGCTCGCCTACGCCTTCGGCGGCCACCCCCGCCGGGGCGACGTCGTGGTCTTCGACGGGACGGGCTCCTTCCTCCGGGAGTCGGCGAAGCCGCCCGGCTTCTGGGACGGCCTGCGCTCGTTCGCCCAGGACCTCGGTCTGGCCCCGGCCGGGAACACCGTCTACGTCAAGCGCGTGATCGGCGTCGGCGGGGACCGGGTGACCAGCACCGGCCCGGGCGCGCCGATCACCGTCAACGGCGTGCCGATCGACGAGACCTCCTACCTGTCCCCGGGCGACGACCCGTCGAGCGTGGCCTTCGACATCGTCGTGCCCGCCGGCAAGCTGTGGGTGATGGGTGACCACCGCAGCGCCTCTCGGGACTCCCGCGACCACCTCGGCGAGCCCGGCGGCGGCTTCGTGCCCGAGGCGAAGGTGATCGGCAGGGCGGACTGGGTGGTCTACCCGTTCTCGCGCTGGACCGGCCTGGACCGGCCCGCGGCCTTCGCCCCGACTGCGGGGACGGGTGGTCATGGGGACCAGGGGTAGGGGACGGCTCGCCGACCGTCCGGCCGCCGGGGGAGCGGCGACCGCGGAACCGGGGCAGGACGGCGGGGCCGGCTCGGGGCCGACCGGTGCCCCGCCGACACGCGGCCGGGCCGAGCGCCGTCGCAGTGCCCGCAAGGCGGCCGGTCGGCGCAAGCGCTCGCTGGTGCGTGAGGCGCCTCTGATCGTCCTGGTGGCCCTGCTGGTGGCGCTGGTGATGAAGACCTTCCTGATCCAGGTGTTCGTGATCCCCTCGGGCTCGATGGAGCAGACCATCCAGATCGGGGACCGGGTACTGGTCGACAAGCTGACTCCCTGGTTCGGCAGTGAGCCGCAGCGCGGCGACATCGTGGTGTTCAAGGACCCGGGCGGCTGGCTGGAGCGCGACCGGAAGCCGTCCGGCGACGGCCCGGTGCTGGGCGGGGCCAAACAGGTGCTGACCTTCGTCGGACTGCTGCCCTCCGACAACGAGCAGGACCTGATCAAGCGGGTGATCGGCGTCGGCGGGGACACCGTCGAGTGCTGCGACGCACAGGGGCGCCTCAGCGTCAACGGTCGTCCGGTGGAGGAGTCCTATCTCGCGCCCGGCAACCCGCCGTCCCGGCAGACCTTCAAGGTGCAGGTGCCACAGGGACGGCTGTGGGTCATGGGCGACCACCGGGACGTCTCCGCCGACTCCCGTTTCCACATGGGCAATCCGGGCCAGGGGACGGTCCCGTTGAGCGACGTGGTCGGCCGCGCGTTCGTGATCGCCTGGCCGCTGGACCGTTTCCATCAACTCGATGCGCCAGGTTCACTCTCCTCTCTCGCCCGGATGCCGCAGGCCGGCGGAACTGCCGCGGAGCCGGTGGGCGTTGGGCCGGTTCCTGCGGAACCCCCGCTCGTTATGGGTGTGTTGGGCATCCTTCCGTTCGTCGCGCGCAGGTCGGGGCGGCCTCCGGAGTGAGCAGCGCCGGCCGTCGACCGGACGGGCCTCGCGTGTGGGACCGCGAGCCGGATGCCTGGGAGTGATAGAGAAGTGCAGGTGCGGCCGGGAGTGGTCCCGGCCGTGTGCCGAGGCCGTGCTGGTGTCGGGGGAGTCCGCGGTGGGCAGCCCTGAGGCGTTCATGGTCGTGGTGAGCGTGGTGCCCGCTGTGCGGCACTCTGAGCGCGGGCGCGCGGGCGTCCGCACAGCAGGGAGGAGACGTTGTGGGGGATTTGGTGATCGGCGCCCGATCAGGCGCCGGAGAGCCCGAGGGCCCAGGTCGTCGGGCGGACCGGTCCGCCGAGTCCGCGGCCTCCTCGGCCTCGGTCGAGGACGCGGCGGCGCAGACCGCTGACGGGCAGGGTGCCGGCTCGGAGGACTCCCCGGACTCCTCGCACGCGGGGGCCGAGTCCGCGGACGGATCGGAGTCGGAGGCTCCCTCCAAGCCGCGAAAGCCGCGCTCGTTCTGGAAGGAACTGCCGATCCTGGTCGGCATCGCGCTGATCCTCGCGCTGGTGATCAAGACGTTCTTCGTCCAGGCGTTCTCCATTCCGTCGGAATCGATGCAGAACACGCTGCAGGTCGGCGACCGCGTCCTGGTGGACAAGCTGACCCCGTGGTTCGGGGCCGAGCCCGAGCGCGGTGAGGTCGTGGTGTTCCACGACCCGGGCGGCTGGCTGAGCGACGAGCCGACCCAGCAGAGCAGCAACGCCTTCCTCCGGGGCGTGCAGGACGTGCTCAGCTTCGTCGGTCTGATGCCCTCCGCCAACGAGAAGGACCTGATCAAGCGGGTCATCGCGGTCGGTGGGGACACCGTCGAGTGCGAGGGCGAGGGGCCGGTCAAGGTCAACGGCGTCGCCCTCAACGAGCCGTACGTCTACCCGGGCAACACCCCCTGCGGTGACCACCCCTTCGGCCCGGTCAAGGTGCCCAAGGACCGGATCTGGGTGATGGGTGACCACCGTGCCAACTCGCTGGACTCCCGTTTCCACATGGACCAGCCGGGTGGCGGCACCGTCCCGGTGGACAACGTGATCGGGCGCGCGTTCGTGGTGGCCTGGCCGATCAGCCACTGGTCCACGCTGCCGGTGCCGGAGACCTTCGACCAGAAGGGCCTGGCGGCGGCCGCGCCGATGGCGCCCCCCGTGGCCGGTGCGCCCGTGGG
>NZ_JBIVVI010000238.1:0-9094 GCF_044757675.1 Kitasatospora sp. NPDC091257 | reverse complement strand
CCGTGGTGCTCGTCCCGCCGCTGCTCGGCCGCCGGCTGCTGCGCCGCCGCAACGGCTCGGGCGGTACCTCGTGACGGCCCCGGTGCTGGAGAAGCAGGTGCGGACCGACGGGTGATCGATCGGCGTCCGAACGGTTCCACCGACGGGTGAACCGCACCGGCCAGAGAACTCTGCACGATGACCACGTGAATGTTCGAGCGTCTCCGGGGGTTGTGAGACACTTCCGTCCGTCTCAGCGCCATGACCTGGGGTTTGGGACGCCAGGCCGATCAGGTTGGAGAAGCGGAGACGCCGAACGGCCCGGGCCGGGACCTGCCGCTCACCCGTTCCCCGTCCCCGTTTCTCTAGTTTGGAGCGCCCGCGTTGGGTTCCGCCTGGAAGCAGCTGCCCGAGGAGCTGTCCGAGCCCGCCAGACGCCTGGCGGAGGAGCTCCGGGCCATCAAGGACACCGCCGGACTGTCACTGTCCGAACTGGCCGCCCGGACCCACTACAGCCGGGCCTCCTGGGAGCGCTGGCTCAACGGCAAACGGGTCGTCACCGAGCAGGCGCTGGACGCGCTGGTCGGGACGGTCGACTGCGACGCGGCCGCGCTGCGGGCGCTGTGGCGGCGGGCGGTGGCGGGGCCGGAGGCCGCGGCGCCGGTCACGGGCGCGGGCGCGGGCTCCGGCGCAGGCACGGACGCGGGCGCGGGCGCGGCGGTCGCCGAGGAGCGCGACGGCCAGGGCCCGCAGCGGCCGGCCGTCGCTGACGAACCCCCGGGCCCCGAGGAGTCCGCGGCCAAAAGCCCCGCCCCCGAGGAGACCACCGCCCCTGAACCGGCCGCCGGCGAGGCGCCGACGACCGGGCAGGAGTCCGGGCCCGCCCCCCTCGCCTGGTGGCGGCGTCCGGCGGCGCTGCTCTCCGGCGCGGCCGTGCTGGCGCTGCTGCTGGTGCTGGTGGGCCTGCGGATCAGCCGGCACGACGGGCAGGCCTCGGCGGCCGACCGGCCCGCCGCGACGGCCGACGCCGGCACCTCCCCCAGCGCCAAGCCCGCCCCGGGCGCCCCGGCCTGTCAGGCCGTCGGCTGCGCGCACAAGGACCCGAAGACCACCGGCTGCGGCAAGGACGCCCGGACGCTGCAGACCCAGGTGATCGGCAAGGTGGTCGTCTACCTCCGGTACAGCCGGACCTGCCGGGCGGCCTGGGCGGCCATCACCGAGGGCGAGCCGAAGGACTACGCGACGATCAGCGACAGCGCCGGCGACGCCGAGACGGCGCTCATCCACTGGGGCTACGACAACTACTCGGCGATGCTGAACGCGGCGGACCCGACCGTCACCTTCCAGGTCTGCGGCTACCAGCCAGCCGGCCACGACTGCACCGCGGTGGTCTCCGACCTGGCCATGGTGGTGGCCTCCACCCCGATCCCGATCGGTCCCGCCTCTCCCCCGCCGGGCACCGGCGCGGGAGCGCCCACGACCCCGGCCCCGGCCACACCGGCCGACCCGGCACCGGCCGACCCGGCAGCACCGGCCGCCGCTTCGACCGAGTCGACCGAGTCGGCCGGTCCGTCCTGACCACGACCGGCCGCTAGTCGAGGTAGCCGCGCAGCTGCTCCGCGCTGGCGTGGTCGCGGAGCTTGACCAGGGTCTTCGACTCGATCTGGCGGATCCGCTCCCGCGTGACACCGAACACCGCGCCGATCTCCTCCAGCGTGCGCGGGCGGCCGTCGTCCAGCCCGTAGCGGAGCTGGACCACCTGGCGCTCCCGCTCCCCCAGGGTGGCCAGGACCGCCTCCAGGTGCTGGCGCAGCAGCAGGAAGGTCGCGGACTCGGCGGGCGAGGCGGCGTCGGCGTCCTCGATCAGGTCCCCGAGCGCGACGTCCTCCTCCTCGCCGACCGGCGTGTGCAGCGAGATCGGCTCCTGGGCCAGCCGCAGCAGCTCGCGCACCCGTTCCTCGGTCAGCTCCAGGGCGGCGGCGATCTCGGCCGCCGTCGGTTCCAGGCCGCGCTCCTGGAGCAGGCCGCGCTTGGCCCGGACCACCCGGTTGATCAGCTCGACCACGTGCACCGGCACCCGGATCGTCCGGGCCTGGTCGGCCAGCGCCCGGCTCATCGCCTGCCGGATCCACCAGGTCGCGTACGTGGAGAACTTGAAGCCGCGGGTGTAGTCGAACTTCTCCACCGCCCGGATCAGTCCCAGGTTGCCCTCCTGGACCAGGTCCAGCAGGGTCAGTCCGCGGCCGACGTAGCGCTTGGCGACGGAGACCACCAGCCGCAGGTTCGCCTCGATCAGCCGCCGCTTGGCGATCCGGCCCCGCACCACCAGGGAGTCCAGCTCGACGGCCAGCGGGTCGGGCGGCGGCGGATCGCCGTTCAGCCGCTCCTCGGCGAAGATGCCGGCCTCCACCCGGCGGGCCAGCTCGACCTCCTCCGCGGCGGTGAGCAGGCGGATCCGGCCGATCTCGCGCAGGTACTGGCGCAGCAGGTCAGCGGCCGGCCCGGTGTCCTCGGCGGGCCCCCGGCGCTCCCGCCGGTCCTCGGCCCCGGCCCGCGCTCCGGGCGAGGGCTCGAACCCGGACACGGCCCCGGGCTCGGCCTCGGCCTCGGGGGCCGGGCTGTCCGGGTGGCCCTCCGGCAGGCCCTGGGCGGGGATCCGGGCACCGTCCGGGGGCGCGGCCCGGGCCCGGCCGTGGTGGGTCTCCTGCTCGCCGGTCTCCTGCGGTCCGGCCGGTCCGGCGGGCTTCGTTCCCGTACTGGTGGTGGTCGCTGCGACGAGGCCTTGCTCCACGGGCATCCCCTCGGGGCGGGCGCGACTCTGGCGGACCCGCGCTGTACGGAGGTGGGACGTCCTCCAGTGTGCGGTACGCCACGCTCCGTGGCCGAGACTCGTGCGCCGACTTTCTGTGAAGCGAACGCTAGAGAGCGGCCGCACCCCGGCTGCGCAGCTCCTGCCCGTACTGCTGGAGCTGCCACAGCTCGGTCTGCACCGCGTGCAGCTGTTCGGCCTCGGCCCGGGGGCCGAGCCGCTGGAGGTAGCCGCGGACCTCGGTGATCCGCCGGTCCACCGCCAGCATGCGCAGCTTGACCAGGAACTCCCCCGCGTAGATCGCGTCCACCTTGCGGCGCGAGCGCACCGGCTCGACGGTCAGCTCGGTGACCAGCGAGCGCACCTGGTCGTCCGGGGACGCCTCGCGCACCGCGCTGGTGAAGTCGGGCAGGCCGGCCCCGTGCGCGGCGCCGCCGGCCTTGGCGATGGCCTGCCGGACGGCGGTGTACGGCGGGGTCGGGAACTCGTCCTCGCCGTAGTGGTCGAAGGCCGGACTGACCAGGTCCGGGTGCTGGAGGGCCAGCTTGAGCAGCTCGCGCTCGACGAACTGGGCCGGGTCGCGCGGGTTGAGCCGGAAGGCGGGCTGCGCCGGGCGCTGCGACGGGGCCTGCTCCGGGCGGCGCTGGGCGGCCGCGCCGCGCGGGTTCTGCTGGCGCTCTCGGTCCCAGCGGGCCAGCTGGGAGATCCGGCGGACGACGAACTGCTCGTCCAGGATGCCGAGCATGCCGGCCAGGCGGACGGCGTACTCGTGCTGGATCGAGCGGTCCTTGATCTTGGCGACGATCGGGGCCGACTCCTCCAGTGCCGCCGAACGCCCCTCCGGGGTGTCCACCCGGTGCCGGGCCACCACCGAGTTCAGCGCGAACTCGAAGAGCGGGACCGGGTTGTCGATCAGGTGCTTGACCGCCTCGTCGCCCTGGGCCAGGCGCAGCTCGCACGGGTCCATGCCGCCCGGGCTGACCGCGATGGAGGTCTTGGCGGCGAACTTCTGGTCGTCCTCGAAGGCGCGCAGGGCGGCCTTCTGGCCGGCCGCGTCGCCGTCGAAGGTGAAGACGGTCTCGCCCCGGTACTGCGAGGTGTCCATCAGGAGCCGGCGGATGATCTTGATGTGGTCCTCGGCGAAGGCGGTGCCGCAGGTGGCCACCGCCGAGGTGACCCCGGCCAGGTGGCAGGCCATCACGTCGGTGTAGCCCTCGACCACCACCGCGCGGCCCGACTTGGCGATCTCCTTCTTCGCCAGGTCGATGCCGTACAGCACGTGGGACTTCTTGTAGATCGGGGTCTCGGGCGTGTTGAGGTACTTCGGGCCGTTGTCGTCCTCGCGCAGGCGGCGGGCGCCGAAGCCGACCACCTCGCCGGCGATGTCCCGGATCGGCCAGACCAGCCGGCCCCGGAAGCGGTCGATCAGGCCGCCGCGCTGGCCCTGCGAGGCGAGGCCGCCCAGCAGGATCTCCTTGTCGGTGAAGCCCTTGCCGCGCAGGTAGCGGACCAGGTGCTCCCACCCCACGGGGGCGTAGCCGACGCCGAAGACCGTGGCGGCCTCCTCGTCGAAGCCGCGCTCGGCCAGGAAGCGGCGGCCGATCTCCGCCTCCGGCGAGGCCAGCTGCTCCCGGTAGTAGGCGGCGGCCACCTTGTGCGCCTCGACCAGCCGGGTGCGCTCGCCCTGCTGGTGGCGGGGGCTGTAGCCGCCCTCCTCGTAGCGCAGGGTGATGCCGGCCTGGGCGGCCATCCGCTCGACGGCCTCGGCGAAGGTGAAGTGCTCGATCTTCATCAGGAAGGCGATGGTGTCGCCGTTCTCCTGGCAGCCGAAGCAGTGGAAGACGCCCTTGGCGGGGTTCACGTAGAAGGAGGCGGACTTCTCGTCGTGGAAGGGGCAGACGCCCTTGTACTCGCCACCGCCACCGTTGGTCAGCTGTACGTAGTCGCCGACCACCGCGTCGATCGGCAGTGCGCTGCGCACCGCCTGTACGTCTTCGTCCCTGATCCGCCCGGCCACCCCGGAAGTCTACTGGGGCGGCCGGGCATTCGATCCGCGGCGGCCGCCTCCGGGCGGCTACGCCCAGGCGGCGCCGACCAGCTTGGCGTGCAGGGCCAGGGCCGAGGCGTCCGTGAGGGTGGCGATCTGGTCGATGACCGTGCGCAGGGCGGCGCGGTCGTCCTCGGCCTCGCGGTACATGGCGGCGAACACCGGGTCCAGCCCCTCGGGGGCGCGCTGGGTGAGGACGTACGCCAGCTCGGCGATCACGATCCGCTGGCGGGCCCGCAGCTGGGTCTGCTCGTCGCGCTGCATGACGTAGCGGACGGCGACCGCCTTGAGCACCGCGCACTCCAGCCGGACGTCCCTCGGCACCACCAGCTCGGCGGTGTAGCGGGTGAGCCGGCCGGGGCCGTAGCGGGCGCGGGTGGCCTGCTCGGCGGCCAGGCAGAAGCGGCCGATCAGCTGGCTGGTGAGGTCCTTGAGCCCGCCCCGGGCGCGGGCGGTGCCGTCGTAGGAGCGGGGCCACCACTCCTGGGCGAGCAGCCGGTCCAGGGCGTCGGACAGCTCCTGGGGCTCGGCGTCCCGGGCGTAGCGCTCGGCGACCTTGAAGAGCTCGGCGCGCTCACCGGGGGCGCGCAGGGCGGCCGGGTCGATGTGGCCGGCCTGGAGGCCGTCCTCGACGTCGTGGGTGGAGTAGGCCACGTCGTCGGACCAGTCCATCACGGTGGCCTCGAAGCACTTGCGCCCGGTCGGGGAGCCGGCCCGCAGCCAGCGGAAGACCGGCAGGTCGTCGGCGTAGACGCCGTACTTGGGCGAGGCCGGGTCGGTGGGGTGGGCACCCTTGGTCCACGGGTACTTGGTGGCGGCGTCGAGGGCGGCCCGGCTCAGGTTGAGGCCGACGCTGCGGCCCGGCCAGGGGGCGAGCCGGGTGGCGGGCTGCTCCTCCTGGGGCGCGAAGCGCTTGGGTTCGAGCCGGGTCAGGATGCGCAGCGACTGGGCGTTGCCCTCGAAGCCGCCGCAGGCCTCGGCGGCCTGGTCGAGGGCCTCCTCGCCGGTGTGGCCGAACGGCGGGTGGCCGATGTCGTGGGCCAGGCAACCGGTCTCCACGAGGTCCGGGTCGCAGCCCAGGGCGGCCCCCAACTCCCGCCCGACCTGGGCGCATTCGAGGGAGTGGGTGAGCCGGGTGCGCGGGAAGTCGCTGCGCATCGGGGCGACCACCTGGGTGGTGCCGGCCAGCCGGCGCAGCGCGGCCGAGTGCAGCACCCGGGCACGGTCGCGCTGGAAGGCCGTACGGCCCGGGCGCTTGTCGGGTTCGGGGACCCAGCGGGCCTCGGCAGCGTGGTCGTACGGGATCGGGGCGGCGAGGCGGTGCGTGGTGTCGTCCATATGCCCTTCACCGTACGCCGGGCCCCCGACACGCGGGGTGTGCCGCGCGCGAAGGAGCGCGGGCCGGGGCGTGAACGGTGCGCGGCGCGCGGGTGCCCGCCCCGGCGAGTCGACCCCACCCGGACGGCGCAGCCCCGCACGCCCCCTGCGTCCCCGCGTCCCCGCGTCTACGCCCCTGCGTCCCGAACGTCCCCCGGCCCGGGCGGCCTCAGCCCCTGATCGCCTTCAGGACCACGCCGGACACCGCCTCCTGCCCCTTGGCGTTGGGGTGGATCGGCACCAGCCCCTGGGCCGGCAGGGGCGGCTCCACCCAGCGCTTGTCCTCCCCCGCGCACATGTCGTGCCCGGCCGAGGGCCCGGCGAGGTCCACGAACACCGCTCCGGCGGCCTCCGCGCGCTTCTTGAGCATGCCGTTCAGCTGCTGCTGCTTCTCCACCAGGAAGCCCAGGTCGGAGGCGGCCACGGCGTTGCCGAGCACCGGCAGGCAGCTCGCCGGGTCGGCCGGGAGCAGCCCCGGGTACCCGATCACGTACACCCTGGCCTTCGGGGAGCGCTTCTTGACGTCCTGGAGCACCTGGCCGATCCGGTCGCCGGCCGCCTCCACCTTGCGCTGGACGTCGTCGGTGCCGTTGCCGGCCGCGTAGTGGTCCCGGCAGGGCGAATCGCTGATCCGGTCGGCACTGTCGGTGATCACGCCCTTGACGATGTCCACCAGGTTGGCCTTGGCGCACTCGGTCACGACCTCCATGAAACCGGCGTCGTTGCCGCCGATCCCCAGGGTGACCAGCCGGGTGTCCGCGGTCAGCGCGTCCAGCTGGGCCGGGTTGGTGCCGTCCGCGACCTTCTGCGGACCGGTCAGGTCCCCGGTGCGGGCGCCGCTGCAGCTGACGTCCTTGAACTGCCCGGCGGCGAGCGAGAGCTCCTTCGCCACCAGGGACGGGTAGTTGGCCCCGGAGCGGTAGCAGGCGCCCGGCTCGCCGACCTGCGGCGGGAGCTTCATCCCGGCCGTGTACGAGTCGCCGAGCGCGACGTACGGGCCGGTCGGCGGCGGGGCGGCGGTCGGCGACGGGTTCGCGCCGGCCTGCGCGCGGGCGGGCGTCGCGCCGGCGGCGGCGCTCCCCTGCTGGTCGGTACCGGCGTTGTCGGTGCAGCCGGCCAGCAGCACTGCGGCCAGTCCGACGGTCAGGGCGATGGTCGGGCGTGCGGTCCTCGGCATGGTCTCCCCCCGGGGATACGGGTCACGGTCGGCTCCTTACGGCGGCCCGTCCCCCGGGCACACCAGGGGCCAACGAACGATCGCGGCCGATCACTCCCATCCGCGCCCGATCGCCGCACGACGAGCCGGATCCGGCCGGAATCCGCCCCTCGGACCCCGTCCGGCCGCCCGGTTCCGCCCGCCCCGGCTACTCCGCGCCGCGCTCGTGCTCGGCCAGGAACTGCTCGAAGCGCCGCCCCAGTTCGTCCGCCGAGGGCAGGTCCGCCGGCTCGGCCAGCAGGCTCTCCCGGCCCTCCGCGCCCGCCACGGCGTCGTACTGGCCCTCCATGCCGCGGATCGCCGAGCGCAACTCGCCGTCCCCCTGGGCCAGCTGCTCCTCGATGTCGGCGTAGACCTCGGGGACCCGCTCGCGCAGCCCGGTACCGGGCAGCACCAGCCCGGTGGCGGACTGCACCGCCTCCAGGACCTGCACGGCCGCCGCCGGGTAGGCGGAGCGGGCCACGTAGTGCGGGACGTGCACGGCGAAACCCAGGACGTCGTGCCCGGCCTCGCCCAGGCGGTACTCCACCAGCGCCTGGGCACTGCCCGGGACCTGCGCCTGCTCGAACCACTGCGGGTAGCCCGGGGCGAGGTCCAGCCGGTTGCCGTGCGGCGTCAGGCCGACCGGGCGGGTGTGCGGCACGCCCATCGGGATGCCGTGGAAGTCGATGGAGAGCCGCACCTCGAAGCGGTCCACCAGCTCGCGGACGGCACGCGCGAAGCGCTCCCACTCGACGTCCGGCTCGGGGCCGGTGAGCAGCAGGAACGGCGCACCAGCGGCGTCGTGGACGAGCTGGAGCAGGATCTCCGGCGGGTCGTAGGACGTCCAGTGGTCGTGGTCGAAGACCATCGCCGGGCGACGGGCCCGGTAGTCCACCAGACGGTCGTGGTCGAAGCGGGCCACCACCTGCGGCGCGCCCGTCTCCAGCAGGTGGGCCACCACCTGGCCGCCGGCCTCCCCGGCGTCCATGAAGCCCTCGAAGTGCTGGAGCAGCACGAGGCCGGCACCGGTGTCGCGCAACTGCTCGTTGGCCGCGGCAACGGCGGCCACGCCCTGCTGATCCAGCTCGTACAACGCCTGGAAGTCACGCACCGCGCACCCAACCCCGTTCCCTGCTCGTCCCGGTCGACCGGCTTCTCGTCCTGTCCAGCGCGCCGGGCGCCGCCGGAATTCCCACCCCCGGCCCCCGCCCTGCGGACCTCCCGTCCGCGCGCCCCGCGGGGCCCGTCCGACGGCTCCCCGGGGGGCTCGCCCGACGGCCTCGGACGAACGCTCCGGACCATGATCGCACCCGGCCGAAGACTCCCTGGTCAGGGCCCTGCGAGGGGCCGGTCCGCAGGGCACGCGAACGGCCCGCGCGGCCATTCGCGTGCCGCGAAGTGACGCACCGCCTTCTGGCGGGTATCGTCCTCTCGCTGCCTCGCATCGTCGCGTCGTCGTCACGTCGTCCGTAACGCCGTCGGCCACGTCCCGGTCCGGTGCTCGGCCAGCCACCCACGACGCATCTTGCCTTCACCTGGCCGCCTGCTTCCCTTCGCGCTCTCGTACCCTCCTCGGCCATCTCGCGGACGCACACTGTCCCGTCGCTCTTCCCGCCGGACCGGTCCGAGGATCCGTGTCCGTTCCGGCACCCCGCGCCGCCCGTTCCGGGCCGCCGCCCCCACC
>NZ_JBIVVI010000237.1:0-9143 GCF_044757675.1 Kitasatospora sp. NPDC091257 | reverse complement strand
GTCAAGGTTCCTTGACCTCCGCTTGGGGTCCCCGCGCCGCCACTCGCCTCCCCGCGGCCCGTCGCCGCCCGGCTACGGGCCGCGGGGGCGACTCCGGGGATCAGCCCAGCGGCAGCTCCAGGCGGGACTCGTTGCCGCTCGGCGAGCCGATGGTGACGGTGCCGCGCTCCGCGGCGTAGGAGTACAGCTGGTCACGGCTGTTGACGACCAGCGCCAGCCGGTGGCCGGTCGGCACGTCGTACGCGGCGGGTTGGAGCGCCCAGCTGACGGTGGTGTCCTTCCCGGGGGTCAGACCGCGCACGGTGTACGGCTCGTGGGTGACGATCCGCGCCGTACCGTCCGGGGCGACGTCGAACAGGTAGGCCACCAGGGTGGCGGCGTCCTCGGTGCTGCGCACCGTCAGCCGGACCTGCGCGGCGCCCCGGATCCGGCGGGCCGCCTCACCCTGCCCGGTCAGCGGGTCGGTCGACCAGACCAGCAGGTTCTCCCGCTCGAACTCGGACAGCACGTACGTCCGGGGGTTGCCCGTCCACTCCTTCTGGCCGGTGTCCATCACGCCGTCCACCGCCGTCGCCCTGGTCTCCACGCCCGCGGTGAAGCTTCGCGACCAGCCGTCGTTCTGCTTGTCGGCCAGCGCGCCGTCACCGTCGCCGTTGACGCCGGTGAGGTACCACGTCTCCTCGCCGGTGGTGACGTCCGCCCATGAGTCGCGCGACTCCCGGCGGGCGGCCTCGGTGATCCGGTTGCCGCCGCCCAGCACGGGCTTGGTCTTGTAGGTGAACATCACCTGGCTGGTCACCTGCTTGCGGTTCGGCGCCTCGTTGTCGGCGCGCAGCAGGTGGTGGTCCAGGAACTCGAAGGCCTCCCGAAGGGGATCCGCCAGGCCGGGGAACGGCAGGTGGGTCAGCAGGCCGGACATGCCGGCGCCCTCGGGCGCGCCGTGGTCGCCGATCCACAGGTTCAGCTGCTTGGGCACCGTCAGCCGGTTGTAGACGTCGATCACCGAGGAGGCCGGGAAGAGCGTCTCGTGCCAGGTGTTGGAGACGAAGGTCGGGATGCCCCGCCGGTTGGTCTCGCGGAGGTACGTCTCCGGGGAGCGCTCGTCGCCCCAGGCGATCACGTCGTCGAGGTCGCGGTTCTGGTCGAACTTGTCGAGGATGTCCAGGGTCTCCGCGTCGAACTTGTCCTGCTTCTCCCCGCCGGTGAAGCCGACCAGCAGTTCCACGGCCTTCACGTGCCGGGTGTCGTTGGCGTAGAGGCTGGTGGCCAGGTTGCCCCAGGTGCTCAGCGCGACCACGGCGGCCACCCGCTCGTCGGGGTCGTGCGCGGCGACCAGCTGGCTGATCCCGGAGCCGTAGGACAGGCCGAGGAAGCCGACCTTGCTCGGGCCGCTCCAGCCCTCCGCGTGGGTGATCACCTTCACCCCGTCGGCCCAGTCGTCGGGGCCGGCGACGTCGACGCGGCCGCCGGAGGTGGAGATCCAGCCCGGATAGCCGAGGCCTCGCGGGGTGTAGGCCAGGACGTGGTAGCCGCGCAGCGCCAGCTTGATGTAGCCGTAGACGAAGGGCAGCCAGCCGAGCGGGTTCCAGCCGGCCGGCACGATCACGACCGGGCGGGGTTCGTCGCCCTTCAGCCTGATGCGGAACGCCGACAGCCGGATGTCCTCCTCCACCTCGATCCCGGTGACGTCGACGTCGGCGATCTGCCGCACCTTGGCCACCAACTCGGCCAGTTCCGGCGGGAGCTGCACCGTCCCGTCGCCCTGGGCGGCCGCCTGCAGGGCGTTGCCGAGGTCGATGACGGCCTGGTTGACGGTGGTGCCGGGCCCCCGGAGTCCCTTGTCGGCGACGTCGGCGAGCGTGGCCTCGGTGATCGCCGGGATCGGCTCTCCACTGACGCTGGTCATGCGAACCACCCTTCCGTTACGGATACTGTTCGCATCCTGGATCACGGCGGGTGAAACGAAACTGATGTAACGTCAGATTCACTGAAATGGATGGAGTCCCGATCAACTTCTATCGATGACAATAGAGTTGTAGTATCCGCGCCCGACCACACAGCGGGCGGGCGACGACCCTCACCGCCACCCGCCCGCCGGCCCGGTCAGGGTCGCGAGTCGAGCACCAGTTGCCGGAGTTCGGCGGTGCACATCATGTAGCCGTCCGGAGTGGGCACGTGGGCGAGGTAGTGGGCGAGGTCCGTGCCCAGCGCGAACACCTTCACCGGGGTCCCCGCGGCGCGGGCCGACTCCACCACCCTGCGCAGCCCGTCCAGGACGGCCGGGTGCCGGGTCTGGTAGGACTCCGCCACCAGGTGGTTGCCGCGGTCCGCGGCCAGGTAGAACTGCACCAGGTCCTTCACCCCGACGAACAGTTCGCTGGCGCCGGCGGCGCAGATCTCCGCCGTGGCGTGCACCGCCGCCGGTGTCTCGATGAACGCGGACAGGGGCACCTCGGCGGGCAGTTCGAGGTGCTTCCTGAGCTGGGCGAACTCCTCCGCGTCGTTGAGGAACGGCACGGAGAGGTGCACCCGGCCCGCGGCGTCGCCGAGCCGCTCGCGCAACGAGCCGAGCATGGCGTGCAGCGCCTCCCGGTAGGCGGTCGACCCCAGCAGCCAGCGTGCGCCGTGCAGGCCCAGCTCGGGGTTGGGCTCGACCGCGACCGGGGCCAGCTCGGTGACGCTGGCGGCGTGGTCGGAGCGGAGGTCGAGCATCCTCAGGATCAGCCGCTGGCCGGGCAGCAGCGCCTCGGTGAAGGCGCACAGCCGGTCGGCGAGCGCCCGCCCGTAGACCGCCGCTTCGGCCGGGCCGCCCTCCAGGGAGTCGAGCGGACTCAGGCCCGCCGCCAGGCAGAGGAACTCCTCCCGGATGAAGAAGCAGTCGACCCGCTTCGCCTCCGGTCCGCAGGAGTTGATCGCGCTGATGTCCTGGAGGTCCGCGATGACCGCGCACGCCGCGCCGAGGTCGGCCGGCGAGGGGGCCCCGGCCCCGGCGTCCGCGTCGGTCCCGGCGCCCGCGCCGGACTCGACGACGATCGACTCGCCGTCGAGGTCCAGCACCGCCTCGCCGACCAGGTCGTCGAGGTCCGCCTCGTCGACGCGGAGCACGGGAATTCCCCTGCCCCGGCAGAGCGACTGCATGTGGCCGGTCAGCCCGCCCGAACCGCAGACCACCGCGCGCGCCGCCACGATCGCCTCGTACAGGCCGGCGTCGAGGGAAGGGGCGACGAGGATGGATCCCTCAAGCGGATGTCTCGTGCGATTGCAGGTGCCCCGCACTTCGCTCTGTGCACCACCGGTCAGCAGGGATCCCTGAATCCGTCGCCCGTCCACCTATTCCTCCTGTTCTTCGGCGGTCGCCATTCCCAGCTGTCGGCGCAGTTGTCGTGGTGTCACGGAGACATCGGTGAGTCGTTCGACCGCGGCCCGGTTGACGACCACCCTCATCAGGCGGTCGTACCGGGCGGCATCCACCGCAGCGGCCGGACGTTCACCCATGGACCGGATACAGGCGTCCAGTCGGGAATCGAGCAGGTTCCGTTCAATTCGACCGCGCGAGGCCAATCTCCTGGCCTCCAGTACCACAGCGTCCTCGAATTCCGCCCGGGCCGCTTCCTCCAGATTGCCGACACCCCCGCGGTGCCCGGCCGCCTTTCCGGCCACGCTTTCGGCCGTGCTTCGAGCCGGACTCCCCACCGAAGTCCACTCCGAAGTCCGAGCCGAACTCCGCTCCGCGATCCGAGCCGAAACGTCCTCTTCCACTTCCAGTTGCTCGATCACGTGCGCGGCTACCGCGATCGAATGGTTCTTGATGGCGGCGAGATTGAAGGTGAACGCACCGGTTCGGCCGTTCCGCACGATCTCGTCGCCCTCGCGCAGCGCGCCGACCGCGGACACCGGGCCCGCCACCCCGCCAGGGCTCAGCAGCACCCCCCGTCCGTCGACCTCCAGGCCGCGCCCGGTGCGCGCGTGGGGCTCCGCGATCCCCCGCCGCAGGAGGTTCCGCCAGAGCGGCCGGTCGACCCTGCTGTAGTCCGACTCCCGGCCGAAGTTGGACACCACCAGGTCGGCCTCGATGGTGTGCTCCTCCTGCGGGGAGGCGACCGACACGGCCAGCCGCCCCGACTCCGCCGGCCTGACCGCCTCCACCTTGCCGACGACCAGCCGCACCGCCCCGTCCGCCGCGTGCAGGGCGCGCTCGATGACCGCCATCGTGTACTCCAGCACCCCGACCCGCAGCGCGGCCAGCGCGGTGCCGAACTCGTCCAGCAGGCCCCGCAGTTCCGCGGTGGGGATGCGCTCGATGGCCTCGGGGAGGTGCGGCTCCCACGCCTTGACCACCCGCTCGGCGACCACCACCGGGGAGACGTCGGGATGCTCCCGGACGACCGTCGAGCACGCCGTGTCCCACTCGGCCCGGATCCGGACGAGGAACTCCTCACGGTTCCGGTACGGCTCCAGCAGCGTCTTCGGACAGGGGAGGCGCAGCACCCCGTGCTCGTGGCCGCCGGGGTACGTCCGGAACATCGTCCCGGTCCTGGAGATCAGATGGATCCTCCCGGTGTGGCCCTGGCGCAGCAGCAGGCCCGCCGAGTCGTAGGCGCTCAGCACGGAGCCGACGATGGCGACCGTCGACTCGGACGGGAGCGAGACGAGCTTGCGGATTCCGGCCGCGGAGTAGGGGTCGCGCACGAAGGAGGCGTGGGTGCGGACCTCGGAGGCGAAGACCGGCTCCCGGAGTTCGAGGCCGGTCGCGAGGACGACCTGGTCGGCGCGGAGCACGGTCACCGCCGGGCTCCGGTCGGCTCCGCCCCCGCGGCCCGACGGCTGCTCGATCGTCACGTCGGCGCCGGTGGGCCGGACTTCCAGGTCGACCGCCTCGCCCTCCGCTTCGACGAGCACGACACCGGGAGGGGCTTCGCGCCTCGCCTCGGCCAGCCGGTCGCTCAGGTAGTCCTGGAAGATCCGCCGGGGCGCCGGCCCCTGCTCGACGAACCGGAGCCCGGCCCAGGGCTCCGGCCAGCCGCTGCGGTCGGCCTCGTGGTTCGCCCAGCGGACGAAGTCGAGGACGTCCTCGCGGAACACCGACATCCGGCCCGCCTGGATGTTGAACACGTAGTCCCAGGGGTTGCCGTCCCGGTGGTAGGCGACGCCCGCCGAGCGGTAGTCGGAACGTCGTTCCAGCAGGACGATCTCCAGCGGTCTGCGCGCGAAGCAGAGCAGCCGGATGGCCGTGGCGGTGCCGGCCAGGCCCGCCCCGACTATGAGGACTCTTGGACGCGTACCCGTTCGACTCATGGTCAAGCCTCCGCATCGAAGGATGGGAACCCGGCTCTCCTGTCCCGAACGCCGGGCACGTGGTCTGCTGAGGACGTGCGGCTCGGACGGAGCGACGTGCTGTCCGAAGTGCCCCAGGATCCTAGAACAGGTGATCCGCCGACCATGACGACTTGTCACGAAATCCGATGGGCATGCTCCGAAACCGGGTCGCCGTCGACCGGTCCGGCAGGCCAGACTGCCGGGGTGGACACTCGCCGACCCTGCCCCTGCTGCGGCCGTCTCGTCTTCGATGTCCGGGAAGGGTGGCCCGGTTCGTTCGTCGTCTGCCCGCTCTGCTCCTGGGAGGACGACCCGGCGCAGCTCAGGTGGCCGCTGAGGCCGGACGGCGCCAACTCGGTCCCGCTGCTGCAGGCCCAGCGCAACGTCCGGGAGTTCGGGGCCTGCGACCAGCGCGGCCGGCGGTTCGTCCGGCCGGCGACGGCCGACGAGCCGCTCGACCCCGCCTGGCGCCCGATCGACCCGGCCGCGGACCTCTTCGAGGACTGGCAGGACGAGGAGCAGCGTCCCTGGCCCGAGGACCGGTCGGTCCTGTGCTGGTGGCTCCCGACCTTCTGGGACACCACCGAGGACCTGACGCCGGACCCGCCCCACCGCATCACCGTCGACGTCGGCTCCGTGCGCGGCGAGAACGACCTCCACACCGTCCTGAAGCGCGAACTGCGCCTCCCCGCGTTCTACGGCATGAACTGGGCCGCGTTCTGGGACTCGATCACCGGCCTGGTCGCGATGCCCGCCGAACTGCGCTTCGTCGGCTGGGCGGATCTGGAGCGCGAACTCCCGTGGGCGGCGCAGGCGCTCCGTGACGCGTTGGGCCGGTACGCCGCGCTCGGCCGGGACTTCACCGTCGTGTACGACTGACGGCGGCGCGGCCGTGGCCCGGCCCGACGCCGTTCGACGCCGTTCGGCACCGTTCGGCACCGGGCCACGGCGGGGAACCCTCCGTCACTTCTGGTACGGCGTCCACTCCTGGGCCGGGTTGTCGTCCAGCGGCTCCAGGGTGACCGGCTGGTTCAGACCGTTGGCCTGGAGGCCGGTGCGGCGGTCCTTGACGCTCTCGACGACGGTGCGCTCGGAGCCGATGTCGAAGATCCACCGCTGGGCGGGGTCGTTCGCGTTGCAGCCCTTCAGCGTCACGGGGTTCCCGACGCCGTTGTCGGTGACGCACCTGTCGTAGTGGGTGCCCTTGATACGGAAGCTGCCGTCGTCGAGCTGGCCGATCACCCAGTCCTGGAACGTGAGTCGGGCGTCCCGGGTCCAGACCTCGCCGCCCTCGTACTCGTCGAGGTTGGTGCCGTCGCTCGACACCTGCAGGGACACGGCGACCGGGTCCCGCGGGGCGGCCGTGGCCGGGCCGCCGCCGAGGGCGGTGAGGCCGGCGAGGGCGACGGCGGCCGCGAGGACGACGGCGGGCTTCTGGGGGATTCGCACTGCTGCTCCTGGTTCGGGGGGTCGGGGGTTCACGGGCCGGCCGGGTCGGATCCGGTCCGCCGTGAAGTTAGGTGCAGGGCGGGCCGGTTGGGCCGGCGGCACGCGGGTCGCCCCGACTGGTTCCGGGGTTTCACTGGGACGGCGCAAGCTTGTCCGCTCCGGGCCTGTCCGCCGTCGCTCCCGCCCGGCACAATCACCGGTATGACGATCACCACCGGTGCGCCGCCCACGCGCAACACGCCGGTCGCCCTCGCCCGCGGCTTCCTGACCGGAAGCGTGATCGGAGGATCGCTCGCCGCAATGGTCGTCGGCGTCGTCGTCGACAAGGTGGCACTGCTCATCGCCGGCATGGGCCTTCCCATCGTCTACGGCCTGCTGCTCCTCCTCGCCGGCGTGCCGCGGCGGGCCCGGGAGGCAGCCGTCGTCCCGCGGACGGCGCTCGCGATGATCGAGAGCCTGGACGTCCCGAAGGGCGAGGTGACCGACCTGGCGGTGCGGTTCGACCTCACCGTCGTGCCGGACGAAGGCCCCGCGTTCCGGGTGGAGTTCACCCAGGACATCCACGTCGCCGACCTCCCCGACTACCGGCCGCGCGGCGTCCTGGTGGTCCGCTACCCGCCGGACCGGCCGGCAGCCGTGCGCATCGTGAAGCGGCCGACCCCGGTGTGGGAGGAGCGGGCGGCCGGGGCGCTGCTCGACTCCGCGCCCGCCTCGACCAAGGTGAGCGAGCCGCCCGACAGCTGCGCCGTCCCCTTCCTCGGGTTCCTCGGTCTGCTGCTCGCCGCGGCGGCCGTCGTCCTCCTGTTCCGGGTGGACCTGTTCGAGGACGAGCCCGCCGGCCCGCCGTCCTCCTCCGCGAGCCCCTCGGCCTCCGCCTCCTCGTCGTGGTCGACCAAGGTGGTGACGGCCGGGTCCGGCACCGTCGTGCTCGGCCCCGGGCAGTCCTTCCTCGACGAGGGCGAGTTGGGGCGGGCCGTCAACTCGTTGACGCGCAACGGCGAAGCGGGGCCGGTGACGACCCTGCAGGTGACGGACAGCCTGCTGGCGCTGACGTTCTCCTCGACCGACTCGAAGGCCCGGGAGTTCGATCCGGTGTCACTGCCCTACGAGCGGTTCCCGGCCCTGGTCGACGAGGCCAGGACCACGCTCGGCGTCCACGCCCCGCAGGCCTGGAGCATCACCGTCCTCCGCACCGACGGCTCCGTCACCATCACGGTCACCGTGGCCGGGCCCGGGGGCGCCGCCGTGCTGGAGGCGGACGGACAGGGCCGGGTGCTGCGGCGCACCTCGGCGCACTGAACCACGGACAGGACGGACGGGAGCGGGGCACACATGAACTGGCACGGAATCCTGGCCCTGTGGTGCGGGGTGTTCGGCGCCGTGGCGCTGGTCGGGTACGGCCGGTCGCTGGCCGGCCTGACCAAGGCGCAGCGGGCCGTACGGGTGAAAGGGCGGATCGAACGGGTGGGGGAGCCGCGCGACGGGAGCTCCTCGAACGACGGGATAGCGGTGGTCGTCCGCTTCCAGGACCCGTCCACCGGCGAGGAGTTCGTCGTCACCAACGACAGCGGGACCGGCGACCGGATCAGCACGGCCTGGGTGGGCCGGGAGGTCGGAATCCGCTATCCGCGCGGGAGGCCGCACGCCTTCCGGTTCGTCAGCGACCTCCAGGCGGGGCGGAGGGGGCTCGCCTGGCCCCACACCGCGGTGTTCCTGATCTACGTCGGGCTGGTGGTCGTCCTCTCGATCGACCGGGGCTGGCCGTGGGCCCTGGTCGCGACCTGCGGTCCGGTCACCGTCCTCGGCGCGTTCTACCTGCCCGGGGAGAAGCAGACGATGAAGAAGCGGCTCGCCGAGCTGGCCGCCATGCTGTCCGTCCCGGGGCGGGTCGTCGCCGTCCTCAGGAACGTCGAGACCGACCAGGACGGCGACACCCGGACCAGCCGGACGCCGGTCGTCGCCTTCACCACCGAGGAAGGGACGGCCGTCACCGCCTACTACCCCTCGGGCCTGCCGGACTCCGCCGTCCCGGTCGGCGGGGACCTCACGATCCACTACTCCTCCGCCGACCCGGCCGACTTCACGCCGGACCTCGCGGCCACCCGCCGGTCCGTGGCGGGGAACGTCGGCTGCGCGGTGACGGTCCTGGTCGTCACGGCGGCGACGACCGTCACGGGCGTGGTCCTGCTCCGCCTGTAGCGCCCGACGGCACACGCCAACGGCCCGCCGCCGGGAAGGCGGTGGGCCGTTGAGGGGACTCCGCGTCCTTCCCGCCGTCCGCACCGCCAACGCCAGGACCGGTCCGGGCCGAACCCGAACGCGCCGCCCCCACCGCACGCCGAAGCACCGGGAGTGGGGAGTCGGCCCGGCCGACGTCC
>NZ_JBIVVI010000236.1:0-9147 GCF_044757675.1 Kitasatospora sp. NPDC091257 | reverse complement strand
GGTGACCACTAGTACTGGGCACGGAGGGGAGTCTGCCCACTGGATCTCGGCCTCCTCCGGGGGGAGTCCGTCGGACTCGGCGTCAGGGCGGCGTCAGGAGATGGGTGCTGATCCGTGGCCGGGCGGGGCGTGCAGCGGGCCGGGGTCCCGGGCCGCCGTGGTCGGCGGTCCGGGACCGGACGGTGTCAGCGGTGGCCGGCGAGCTCTTTGAGTCGGCTGGCCAGGCCCGGTCCGGGGCGGCGGGCGATGCCGTCGATGTCGGCCCCGGCCTCGTCGTTGTGCTCGACCAGGCGGCCGACCTCGCGGGCGAGCGAGGCGGTGGGCCTGGAGTTCTCGGTGGTGCGCCAGGGCCCCATCACGGTGGGCAGGGTCCGGTAGTAGCCGGGCATCGGTGGCAGGCCGGGGGCGGCGCCCTGGCCGTCGGCGGCCTGGCAGGCCTGGGCCAGCCACCACTGGGCCTCGTCGAGTTCTCCGACGCCGAGGTGCTGGAGGTAGAGGGCGAAGGCGGCGCGCTGGTCGCCTGCGCCGGCGGCGATCCGCCACCAGAACGCCGCGCTGACGGGGTGTCCGGCCAGGTGGAGCAGGCAGCCGAAGATGCGCGCGCCCTCGATCTCGATGTCCGCGTCGACCCTGCTGTCGAAGACGACGGTGTGGGCGCGGCTCTCCTCGTGGGCGAAGCGGGCGAGCAGGGCGGAGGCCTTGGGGCCGCAGATCGCGTCGCGGGACAGGGAGTCCAGGCCGAGGCGGGCGCCGTTGTAGTCGCTCCACCACTCCGGCTCCTGGTAGGTGCCGGCCCGGTGGCGGGCGACGTCGGCGGCGATCGCGCGCAGGGCCTGCGCGTAGCCGGGGCCGCCCGGGGTCTCGCTGGCCGGGACGGCGCTGTCCCGTTCCGCGAGGACCAGGTCGAGCGCGACGTCGGCTCGGCCGCCTCCGGCGAGGTAGTGGACCGGCCAGGCGTGTGTGCCGGCGCCGTCGTCGGCGAGGATCTCCAGGTCCTGCTCGTACTCGGCGAACGGTCCGGGGGCGCGGTTGGGGGTGTGGGCTTCCGGGGGACCGGCGATGGGCTCGTTCACCGGCGTGCTCCTCTGCGGGTCGGGCGGGCGGACTTCAGGACGTGCAGGGGGTGCAGCCCTTCCTCCAGCTGGGCGAGGGCGCGCTTGAGGTTGCGGTCCACGGTGCTGGGGTGCGTACCCAGGAACCAGGCGATGAAGTACGTGGACCGCTTCGCCGCGCGGAGGATGACGATGTCGAACTGGCGGGGGGTGAGCCTGCCGAGCTGTTCGAAGATGCCGGTCTGGACCCGGCCGTCGTCGTCGACGGTGTAGGCGTCGGGCAGTGCGGCGCGCATCTGCGCGAGCATGGCGCGCAGGCGTTCGAGGCGGGCGATGAGTTCGGGGTCGCTCTCGCGGCGGCGGACTTCGAAGCGCAGGGCGTGGCAGAGCAGGCCCCAGGCGTTGACCACGACGTCGGGGCCGGCCAGGAGCTGGGGCCAGTGGATCGCGATCTGGACGAGGACCTGGTGGACGACCTTCTCGGCGGCCGCCGGGTCGCCGAGGATCTCCTCGGCAAGGCGCAGGTAGCGGCCGCGGTAGGTCAGGACGAAGGCCTCGTAGTCGATGGGCAGGTCCACCGGCAGGTCCACGGCGGGTGTGGCCGACTGTCCGGCGTCGGGGTCGCGGGCGGGATCCGGGCCTATGGCGAACAGCGGTTCCTCGTTCATCAGGCCCCCCACGGGCGGTCCGGGCGCGGGCGCCCGGAGCGGTGCCCGGCGGGCGGAGGGGGGTGTTCCTCTCTGCGCTCGGGTGCGGGTCGAATGTAGGTGCGGTTCATAGGGAGTTGTCCTTGCTTGTCACAATCTGACGAGGTGTTGCCTCGCCAGCGCCACGTTGTGGCCTGCCGACAGTCAAGCGGCCGACGCCTCCCGTTCACGCACCCCGACCGAACTAATTTCACTCAAAGATCACCGGCGAACACGGAGCGCAACAGACTCGGGCGGCGCACCCCTCACGGAAATACGTTCCGGCTGATCGCACCCCAGCACCCCGTCCTGACAGTTGACTCACGGTCAACTACCCTCAGTCACATCATGTGACGGAGGTCACTCCCTGGCGACGGTCAGGCGCTGCGTACCGGGACGACCCACGGGCGCGGAAGCGGTCAGACCCGATCCCCCGGGCCCCGCGGCATGCCGTCCCCGGCCGGCAACACCCTGTGGCCCGCCGTCGTCCCCGTCGGCAGGCCACGGGCCGTCGGCCCGTGGCCGGGCCGGGTTCCCTCCCGTCCTCTCCGTCAGTTGCTCCGCCGCCGCAGGGCCCTGACGCCGAGGTCGTAGGCCATGGAGCCGAGAGCGAGAACGATGAGCGGCCACACCAGCGGGGAGTCCGGCGGCACCGTGCCCGACAGCAGCGCGCCGCCGACCGAGCCGGTGCCGGCCATCGCGGTGCAGGTCGGCGCTGCGGGCACGCGCAGCAGCAGGCCGCGCTCGGCTTCCGGAGCGGGCGGACGGCGGCTCATCGGGTCACCGCCGCGGCGGCCGCGAGGGCGCGCTCGGTGTGCCGGTCGCCGAGGTGGCCGAGCTTGCGGCGGACCCGGTCCCCGTAGGCGGCGGGCAGGCCGAGGTCGAGGGCGGCGTCGGCCCAGGTGGCCTTGCGGGAGGCCCAGAGGTTGGCGACGGCGGCCTCCGTCGCATCGAGGCCGCGGAGCACGGCATCGACCCGGGGATCCGTGAAGTCGTGGTCCAGGACGAGAGCGCCGGGGGCGGGCTTGTCCGGGTACACGTCCCGGACCGTCACGCCGTTGCGGTTCGGCGTCTCCAGCAGCCACACCCGCTTGCCCCTGCTCGCGCGGACGGTGCCGTCGGGTGCTCGCCGGTGGAAGCCGCCGAGCCGGTGCTCCCACAGCTCCGTCCATCGTTGGCGCTCGGCAGCGGTGTAGGCGCGCAGGATGGCCAGCAGCTCCGGGTCGGTCAGGCAGCCGCCCAGACGGTCGACCCAGTCGCCCAGCAGCCCGCTGATCACGGAGTCCCGCCACTCGTGGGCCTTCCTGTGGCCGAGGACGTTGCGGGTGAAGTCGTCGACGGCCGCGTAGTCGCCCACGATCGCGGCCCATCGGGCCGCGAGGGCCGCCAGGAGCATCTCCTTCGTCGGCGGCTCCACCTCGAACGCGGCGAACCCGAAACTGGTGCACCCCAGCAGGTTCGGCTTGTCGAAGATGAACTCGACCTTCCGGTAGGTCCAGGTGATCGCGAGGGGGCCGGCCGGGATGAAGAGCATGCCAGGGCCGCCCAGCAGCAGCGGCGCGATCTCGCCGGCAGCCCAGTCCCTGGCCGCGGTTTGCATCTCGGGCCTCATGCACTTCACGGCTCGGCCGGTCCAGCCCGTGGGCTCGGCGAGCGCGTCAAGTCCGGCCGTCCGTCACGGGCACGACAGCGCGCGAGGAGTCCGGCGGGTGCGCGGACAGGCGGAAATGCCGTGGATCGCCGGGCGGGCCCGTGGCAGCATGGCGCCCATGACGACCGACCGAAAGGACCGTGCCGCGTAGTCGGCCGGGACGGATCCGCGCAGAGCTTCCGCGCCGCCGGGTCCGAGGAGCGCAGCCGGCGATCGACGGGGTGTCCGCGCGGGCCCTCGCCGAGATCGCGCGGCTCGAACGTACGCGGAACCACCTGCGGCCCGGGGACACGGCGGCCGCACTGCGTCGGTGGCGGGCGTACGTCCACCGTCCCGAGCGCCGGCTGTGGGAGGACTACGCGGAGCGCGACCTGTACTGGTTCTGCTGCGGTTGCCCGTGGGACGACCGGGACCTGCTGGAGGCGGTGATGCTCGCGCTGTCGCCCCGGCACGCCCGTCAACTGCGCGCCGTCGTCGCCCGGTTCGACGTCCGGTGGGACCTGCCCGTACCGCCCTGGCTGCCGCCGGACGGATGGAGCTGAGCGCCCGGCGCCGGGGGCTCAGGCCCCGACGGCGGTGTCCGCGCCCACCCCCGCCAGCAGTCCGCTGACCGCAGGGGCCCACGGGCGGCCGGTCGGCCCGGTCAGCGACAGCGTCCGGTGGACGGCGGGCCGGATCGGGACCAGCACGCAGTCGGCCGGGAGCATGGTCAGCGCCAGCGCGGGCATCACCGAGACCCCGACGCCCGCGTGCACCATGCCGATCAGGGTGTTCAGGTCGCGGATGCGGTGCCGGGGCGTGAAGCGGGTACCGGCCCGCCGGTAGGCCTCGCGGATGTGACGCTCGCAGCCGCCCTCCGAGAGCAGGAAGTCGTCGTCCTCCAACTCCGCCACGTGGACGGTCGGCTGGTCGGCGAGCGGATGGTCGCGGCGCAGCAGCGCGTGCATCGAGTCGGCGCCGAGCGCGACCGCCCCGGGCGGCAGCGGACCGGCGTCCACCAGCACGGCGGCGTCGACCGTGCCCGCCTCCAGCCAGGCCGCCAGCTCCTCGTCCTCGCCCTCGAAGACCCGGACGGTCAGCTGCGGATGGGCCGCCCGCCAGTCCTTCAGCAGCCCGGGCAGCAGCGCCTGGCAGACGGTGGTGGGCGCCGCCAGCCGTACGGTGCCGGTCAGGCCGCCGCAGTGCCGGGTGGCGATCGCGCGGACGGCGGCGGCCGAGGCGACGGCCGTCCGGGCGTGCGGGAGGATCTGCTCGCCGAGCGGGGTGGGGCGGCACGGGCTGCCGCGCCGCAGCACGGGCGCGCCGAGGTTGCGTTCCAGCGCGGCGACGGCGTGCGAGACGGCGGACTGGCTGATGCCCAGCTCGTCGGCGGCCGCTCCGAAGCCGCCGGTGTCGGCGACCGCGACCAGTGCCCTGAGCTGGGCCAGGTTGACGTCCGAGGTCATGAGACTTCCTCATCGCGGGTGTGCTGCCACTTGTTGGACTCATGGTCCGGTGCCGGGCCACGCTCTGTCCAGTTGATGGCACGGCCACGAGCGTGGCCACGGACGCAGCCACGGAGACGGAAGCGGAAACGGGCGCGGCCACGGACACGGACAAGGAGGTGGTGGGGGTGCGGCGCTGGCTGCCGGGCTTCGTGGCCCTGTCGGCGATCTGGGGTGCGAGCTTCGCCCTGATCAAGGTCGCGGTCGACGCGGGGGTGCCGCCGCTCTGGGTGGCGCTGTGGCGCTGTCTGCTGGGCGCGGCCGCGCTGTGGGCGATCCTCGTGGTGCGCGGCGAGCGGGCCCCGCGCGACCGGGTGCTGTGGGGCCACTCGGCGGTGGTGGCGGTGCTGCTCAACGCGGTGCCGTTCACCCTCTTCCCGTTCGGCGAGACCAGGGTCGGCTCGGTGCTCGCCGGGGTGATGAACGCGACCACCCCGCTGTTCACCCTGCTGTTCGCGGTGCTGGCCGTCCCCGGGGAGCGCCGCCCGGGCGCCCGCCGACTGGCCGGCCTCGGGCTCGGCTTCCTCGGCGTGCTCACCGTGCTCGGGGTCTGGCGCGGCCTCGGCGCCGGGGCGACCGCCGGCGCGCTGGCCTGCCTGGCCGCCGCCTGCTGCTACGGCGCCGGCTTCGCCTATCTGCGCCGCTTCCTGTCCGGCCGCCCGGAGTCGGTGACCACCCTCTCCGCGCTCCAGATCGCCTGCGCCTCCGCCGAGTTGGCGCTGGTAGCGCCGCTCGCCGCAGGCGCTCCGCACTGGCCCGGGGCGGGCCCGGCGCTCGCCCTGCTGGTGCTCGGCGTGGTCGGCACCGGCCTGGCGTACCTGCTCAATCTGGCCCTGGTCCGCGGCGCGGGGACGACGGTGGCCTCCGCCGTCACGTACGTGATGCCGCTCTGGTCGACGGCGCTGGGCGTGGCCTTCCTGCACGAGCCGGTGGGCTGGAACGCGCTGGTCGGCGGTGCGCTGGTGATCGCGGCCGTCGCGCTGGCCCGGCCGCGCCCGGCCCCGGTGGCGGCCGAGGGCGGGGCCCCGGCGGAGGACCCGAAGGGCCGTCAGCCCGTCGGTTAGGGTGGACCGGGTGAGCGAGGTCAGCGACGGCGAGGGCGGCGGGGGCGGCGAAGGGGGCCGCGAGGCGGATCCGCAGCCGACGGCCGTGGGCGAGGCGCTGTGGGCGCACCCGCTGCGCTTCCCGTTCACCCACTGGGTGCCGCGCTGCTGGGCGTACCTGCTGGGCAGTGCGCTGCTCGGGCCGGTGCTGCTGGCGGTCCTCGTGGTGCTGCTGGTGCTCGGCCTGGGCCTGGGGGCGATCGGCGTCGGGATCCCGCTGCTGGTCGCCCTGGCGCTCATCGGCATTCCGACCGCCACCGCGGCCCGGTGGCGGCTGCGGCTGGTGGAGCCGGTCCCGCTGCCCGACCCGCACCGCAGCCTGCCCGGGGCGGGCCGCCGGGCCCGCATCCGCACCCGGCTGCGCGAGCGGGCCACCTGGCGCGAACTCGCCCATGCCGCGCTCGCCTCGACGGTGCTGGCCGCCGCCGCGCTCGGCTTCACCGCGCTGCTGGTGCTCTCCGGCCTGTACGTGCTCTCCCCGCTGGTGGTCTGGGCGCTCGCGCCGGAGACCGTGATGCTGATCCCCGGGCGCGCCGTCCCCGGGCCGCTCGCCGCCCTGCCGTTCACCGCCGCCGGGCTGGCGGGCCTGCTGCTCTGCGCGTACGCCGGGGCGCTGCTGACCGCCGCCGAGGTCGCGCTGGCCCGCTTCCTGCTCGCCCCCCGGGAGGACGACCTCGGCCGCCAGGTGCTCGAACTCACCCGTTCCCGGGCCAGGTTGGCCGACGCCTTCGAGGCCGAGCGGCGCCGGATCGAGCGCGACCTGCACGACGGGGCGCAGCAGCAGCTGGTCGCGCTCAGCATGACCCTCGGGCTCGCCGAGTACGAGCTGCGCGACCGGCAGGGCCGGGCGGCGGACCTCGTCACCCGGGCGCGCGGCGAGGCCCGGCAGGCGTTGGAGCAGCTGCGCGGACTGGTGCGCGGCATCCACCCGCAGGTGCTCACCGACCACGGGCTCGCCGCCGCCGTCGCCGAGGTCGCGCTGCGTCACCCGATCCCGGTGGACGCCGACATCGAGCTCCCGGAGCGGCTGCACCCGGCCGTGGAGACCACCGCCTACTTCACCGTCACCGAGGCGCTCACCAACGCCGCCAAGCACAGCGGCGCCACCGCGATCACCGTCCACGGGCGGGTCGCGGGGGGCCGGCTGGTCGTCCAGGTGACCGACGACGGCCGCGGCGGGGCGGACCCGGCCGCCGGGGCCGGACTGGCGGGACTCGCCGACCGGGTGGCACTGCTGAGAGGACGGCTGATGGTGACGAGCCCGACGGGCGGCCCGACGACGCTGCGGCTGGAGGTCCCGTGCTCCGGGTCGTGATCGCCGAGGACGCGGTGCTGCTGCGCGCCGGACTGGTCGAACTCCTCGCCCTCGGCGGCCACCGGGTGACCGCCGCCGTCGGCGACGCCGAGGCGCTGGCCGCGGCCGTCGATGCCGAGCGGCCGGACATCGTGGTCACCGACGTCCGGATGCCCCCCGACCACACCGACGAGGGCCTGCGCGCCGCCCTCGCCCTGCGCGAGCGCCACCCCGGCCTGCCCGTCCTGGTCCTGTCCCAGTACGTGGCCACTCCGTACGCGACCCGGCTGCTGGCCGCCGCCGGTGCTCAACCGGCCGGTCTGGGCTACCTGTTGAAGGACCGGGTCGGTGACGTCGCGGACTTCCTGGACGCGCTGCGGAGGGTTGCGGACGGGGAGACGGTGATCGACCCCGACGTGGTCCGGGTGCTGCTGCGCGGCCGGTCGGGCGACCGCCCGCTGGCCCGCCTCACCCCGCGCGAGCGTGAGGTGCTCGCGCTGCTGGCCGAGGGCCTCAACAACCAGGCCGTGGCGGCCCGGTTGAGCATCACCGAGGCCTCGGTGGTGAAGCACTGCGGGAACATCTTCATGAAGCTGGACCTGGACCCGACCGAGGGCAACCGGCGGGTGCTCGCGGTGCTGGCGCACCTGCGCGGCGAGTGACCGGTCCGCCCGTCCGACGGCAATTCACCCACTTGTCACCGGGGTTGTGCGGCCGGAACGATGGCGTCATGGAGAGGACACGGGAACCGCAGAGCGCAATCGTCAACCGGCTGCTCAAGGGCGAGGCGACCAGGGAGGACACCACGGCGGCGCAGACCAACTTCCTGCTGTGGCTGCGGCAGGAGTGGGCCGGGGACGGCGACCGGGCGCTGGCGGCCTGTCAGGACATGCTGACGGCGGCCGGGGGTGAGGAGTGGAGGGCCATGCCGGAGCGTGATCTGTCCGCCCACGTCTGGCTGTTCAGCTTCTCCTGCCCGAGCCGCGACGACCTGCCGGGCCAGGCGAGGAACTGGGTGGCGGCGGTCCGCGCCAACGGCGGGGCGCCCGCCATCGCCCGACTGGTCAGGCACCTGCGGGGGCAGGCGGAGTGACCGGTCCGGCCGGAGCCTCCTGGGCGGACGGAGGCCCGGGCACAGCCGGCGCGACTGGAAGGACCAGGGCGGCCGGGGGACGGGGAACAGCCGGAACAGCCGGAACAGCCGGAACAGCCGGAACAGCCGGAACAGCCGGAACAGCCGGGGCGCCCGGGCCCGGCAGCGGCGAAGCGGGGTCCAGCAACTCCGTGAGCCGCCGCGCCGAGGCCTCCCAGGTCCAGTGCTCCTCGACCCAGCGCCGCCCCGCCGCCCCCATCCGGGCCCGCTCGGCGGGCGGGGCCAGCAGGAGGCGGGTCAGGGCGGCGGCCACCTCGGCGGGATCGCGGCCGTCGACGACCGTGCCGGTGACGCCGTCCAGGACGGTGTCCGGGGCGCCGCCGGAGCGGCCGGCCACCACCGGGAGGCCGGCCGCGGCCGCCTCCAGGAAGACGATGCCCAGGCCCTCGGCCTCCAGGCCCAGCCGCCGGGTGCGGCACGGCATCGCGAAGACGTCCGCGCCGGCGTAGTGGACGGCCGTCCCGGCGTGGTCCAGGCCGCCGGTGAACACCACGCTGCCCGGCTCGGTCAGCCGGCCGGCGAGGCCCCGCAGCCGGTCCTCGTCCGGGCCCCGGCCGACCAGCACCAGGGTGGTCCCGGGCACGGCCCGGCGGATCGCGGGCAGCGCGCGGATCAGCGTGTCCTGCCCCTTGCGCGGGACCAGCCGCGCCACGCAGAGGACCACCGGGGCGGTGGCCGGCACTCCGGTGGTGCCGGCCGGCCGGAAGACCGACGGGTCGACCCC